>DUMX01000082.1 GCA_012839665.1 Gelria sp. | reverse complement strand
TGTTTAAGCGAGATATCAGGGCTTTAACTGCCTTATCCTGGCCAATAATCTCGTCCAGGCAGGTGGGTCTAAGAATATCCAGAGCTGAACGGTTGAGCCGAACATGTTCCATTTTCTCTAGACTGCCCAGTTTTTTTAAGGTGCGGGCATTCTCGGGCGAAGGTTTATGAGCCTTGATAACTTCCAGCTTGATGTCATGAATATATTCATTATATTTCTCTTCTATCCTTTGCTGAATGCGCTGTTCCAGTTCAGTTTCAACCTTACGCCGGGCAATATTTTCGACCAGGAGTTCCTCCAGTTCGTCCAGTACAAATGGTATCTGGTTTTCCAAGCATTTATCATTGAGAGTGGGATTTTCTTTAAGAATTCGGCTTAGAGCCAGAACCCGCTCTTGCAAAAGCGGTGAGCTCATAAGTTCTATGGCATCAAATTTACTGGCTTTCATAATTAACCCCTGGGTACCATAGATAGCATCCAGTTTTTTGTATATGGATTCAGTCCGCCATAATAATCGTGTCTTAGTTTCCTGCTGCGTTTTCATATTGACCTGGCATGTTTGATGCTGCTTCACTTTATGTCCTCCGAGGTTTTTTAATCTGCTGCTTCTACCTGTACCGTTATTTCTGCCTGTATTTGCGGATATATTTTAATTTTAACCGGGTGTTTCCCCAGGTGTTTAATAGGTTCCCCCAGGTCAACCTTTTTTTTGTCTACCTTAACCTTAAATTGTTTATTTAAAGTATCTGCTATTTCCTTGCCGGTAACGGCACCGAATAGTTTGTCTCCTTCACCAGCACGGGCAGTTATCGTTATACTCTTACCGTTAATACGATCATGTAGCGCTTGAGCTTTAGTTTGCTCACGGTCTTTTCGCCTTTGCTGACGGCTAGCCTGGGCTTCTCTTTTTTTGAGATTGCCTTCCGTGGCTTCTACCACCAGCCCTCTGGGAATTAAATAATTGCGGGCATAACCATCGGAGACATCTACTATGTCCCCTTCGTTACCCAGATTCTTCACGTCCTGAGTTAGTATTACCTTCATGTTCCGTCCTCCTTTTCCAAGCGTAACTTCCTGTAATCCATTAAAGCATCAAACACTCCGATTATACTGAAAAATATCACCGCTGAGGGAAGGAAGAATATGCTCAGTATAATCAGGATTATAGTAAACCATTTCTGGTAAACCGGCTTTTGCTGCTTTAGTTTAAATACAACCGTCGCCAAGCCGAAATACACGGAAATGGGGAGCATTACCACCAGGATATTGGAACCGGTATAATAAAGGCTATTCATTTGTTGTGCCCGCCCCAAAAGCCACAGGGCCAGACCGGCAATTATTACCCAGACCAATTGCCAGGGCATAATCTCATTTTTGAAGGGTTTCTTTCTTAGACGTTCTAAACCTCTCTTATGATACAGAAAAGTGCCCAAAAGTAGCATGAAAAATGCTGCCAGAATAGCCTGAAGATAGTAAATAGCAGGCATATGGTAGGCAAAGGCCTTAACCATGCGCCCAATACTATCCTCCAGTTCCTCCCTACTTATACCCCGCTCTTCATAAAGTTTAATTATCCCGGACTGCTCGAGCTGCTGGTTGTTTTCTTGCATGTAAATATTTAATTGTTTCTCCATTTCCTGAATCCCAATTTGTCCGGTACTTAAATATGCACTCAAGATAAATAGGGTTACCCCTATTACTGCTGCAGTTATACCCCATTTCTGCAGATGGTAATAACCTTCTTTAGTAGTGTTGACTAAAAGGCTCATGACTACTGCGGATGCTCCGTAAAAAGTCAGATAATAAAAAGATGCGTTTGCTCCAGCAACCACATATAGTATGGCGATACTAAGCCCAATAATAGCTAACATCTGTTTGGAATCCAGGTAGATGCTGGCTATAATCAGGCTACCACCCCATAAGATAGCCATTAATATGGTTAATATGGGGAAACTTGCCATTAGAAATGATAATAAGGATATTAGAAGGAGATATTTTATAAAAACCGGCATGGTTCACCTCTTGCTTCGCTCCAAAAAAATTAGTAAACTTGATATTTCTTTCTGCCAGCTGCTACCATCAGGGGAGTTTTCTACTGTTACCCGTAATTTTTCTTTTACTTTGGCATCTACTGATAACAGGCTAACCCCTACCCTCTGGCCTAAAAGATAGCAAATGATTATTATTGAAGCCAGGGCATCAGCAACTGCATCAGTTCCGCTCTTAAGAAGGGCTTTGAAGAGTTCGGCGACCGAGTCTACCAGCTCGGCTTTTAACCAATCCACCATTTTAAGATTTTTGGCTACATCCAGTTCTTTACTCCTCCCTATCAATACCTACACCTCCTGTTAGTCTTTTTCTTCACAGCTAAGTGTATTTCCTTCCTGGCAGGTTACTCCATAATAATTAAGCCCTCATAAACAGAGGGCTTAGTTGGCTTTCTATTCAGATGTGTACGGTAACAATGCCATGGTTCTTGCTCGCTTAATTGCTACCGTAAGCTGTCGCTGATGGTGGGCACAATTCCCGGTTATGCGGCGGGGTAAGATTTTACCCCTCTCTGTAATATAGCGGCGGAGCCTTGGCACTTCCTTGTAGTCTATATACTCAACCTTATCGGCACAGAAATTGCACTGCCGCCTTTTTTTACGTCTATCTCTTTTCAAGTTCTTGCCTCCTATCAGAATGGGACTTCGTCATCTTCTTCGGCGCCTGGTTTCATTATATCAATATCCTCCAGGCTAACCTCGCGTCCCAGGTCGTTCCAATCATCTTGTTGGGGTTTAGTCTGATAATCAGAGCCACCTCCAGAACTTGTCCCAGCCTTATCCAAGAACCGGACATCCTCACCGATTACTTCCGTAACCCATCTGCGCTGCCCATCCTTAGCTTCATAAGTACGAACTTGTATTCGCCCTTCTACTGCTACTAGCCGCCCCTTGCCTAAATAGTTAGCACAGAGCTCAGCCAGTTTCGCCCAAACTACAATCGGAATAAAATCAGTTTCTTCCCGGTTATACTTGCGATTAACGGCGACCGTAAAAGATGCTACTGCAGTACCGTTGGGTGTATATCTTAGTTCGGGATCGCGGGTCAAACGACCAATCAATATGACTCTGTTTAACAAGACTCTTCCCCCCTATTTTTCGTCCTGGCGAATAATCATGTGACGCAGAAACCGATCTGATATTTTGATTATCCTATCCAATTCAGCAACAGTTTCTGGCTTGCCTTTAAAGAACCATACACTGTATATACCCTCGATATAGTCGTCAATGTGAAATGCAAGCCGCCTCTTACCCCAGCCATTAGCTTCACCTATAAATTCACCACCGAAATTAGCAAGTATTTTTTGTAACCTTTCCTTAGTTTCGGCGATGGTTTCTTCAGCTAAATCCGGCTTAAGAATAAACATCATTTCGTACGTGCGCATCGCTACACCTCCTCCCTGTGGACTACCCGTAAATGGGAACGGCTCCGGCTATAACCGGAGCAGGGACTGGAATTGATTATACCAGTATTGATAAATCGATGCAACAAAATATTTGGGTTTTTATAGGCGACCTTTTAATAATAAACTGACTAGTTCGGATACTGGTTTTTCTGTTATATAGGTGTCATTGAACAGGGCCTTGAGTACTGCAATTTTTTCACCTGTTTCGCCTCGGAAAGCAATGATGCAAAAGTGCTCGTTCCTGGGCATGCCTTTTATGCTAACCAGGTCGCCGATGGCGAAGGAGGTGCCGGGAACAAGTCTTAACTTCATGCTCATCTCCCCTTCAGGCACATTTCTATAAATTATTATATGCACCCAAGGTTGGACTGGTTAAATTTTTTTAAGATTCTACTCTTAACATGCGTTTTTCAAACTGTAAACGGGGAAGCATTACAATACGGTTGCAACCCTGGCATTTAATCTTAATATCTGCACCCATACGAATTACTTCCCAGGTATAGCTGCCACAAGGATGCTGTTTTTTCATGCGCACGATATCACCCAGATTAAATTGTTTACGCTCCACCCTATCCCCCCCAAAGGTTAACTTTTTGAATGTTGGCTCCAGCACCACGGCGGAACGGCACAGGGGCCGTTCCCTACAAAAATGCTATACGGCTAAATAATCAGACGTGCCCAAAGGTCACACTGATGCTCCCTATCGGTCGTTATTAAGGTGTATTTCCACCATAATTCAAAATTAAGAATTCTTAATTCTATTTCATTTTTATCGGTTTAAACCCTTCATCTATTACCCGACCTACATTGAAACAGTGACAAGACCTTTTCTCCAGGGCAGCCAGTAATTGCGAGGCTTTATTCTCTGGTAATGAGATTAGTAAACCTCCGGCAGTTTCCGGGGAAAATAATATATCTCTTAAGGTCGCATCTATATCCCGAGCATATTCCACTTTATCGTCCAGGTAGTCCCGGTTAGTGTAAGCGCCACCCGGTATGAGCCCCATATTAGCATATTCTAAGGTGTCAGTCATAAACTCTATCTTATCCGTAAATACTTCTACCTGTACATTACTGGCAGCGGCCATTTCAAAAAGATGCCCGACAAAGCCAAATCCGGTTACATCGGTAGCTGCATTTATCCCCACTTCCTGCATGGCATCGCAGGCTCTTTGGTTAAGCATCGACATCCAGTTAATAGCTTCATTATAGGCTTCTACAGAAGCCATCTCCGCTTTTATAGTAGTGGCGATAACTCCATTACCTAACGGTTTAGTTAGAAACAGCAAATCTCCGGGGCGCGCACCATTATTACTAATAACTTTATCAGGATGTACTAAACCAGCAACAGCTAAGCCGTATTTGGGTTCGTTATCATCTACGGTATGCCCTCCAACCAAAAATGCCCCCGCTTCGGTTACTTTGGAAAGTCCTCCCTCTAGTATTTGTCTTAGTAGTTGCATATCTTCACACTCGGGAAAACAGACTACATTCATGGCCAGTAGTGGACGGCCTCCCATAGCATATATATCATTGATGGCATTGGTAGCAGCTATTTGTCCAAAAATAAAAGGATCGTCCACCATGGGGGTAAAAAAGTCCAGGGTCTGGATTAATGCCAAATCCTCGTTCAGTTTGTATATGCCGGCATCATCCCGGGTATTTATGCCTACCAGCAGGTCGGGATGAGTGGGCACTTCCATATCCTGTAATAGTTTTTCCAGGGCTCCCGGCCCTATTTTAGCCGCTCACCCGGCTGCCCGGACCATCTGGGTAAGTCTTGTTTTTTCCATTCTCCCCACCTCCCTATCTGCGGTGGTTGCGTTTTTAATGGCTAGCGCCGAATTCTTGCATAAAGGCCTGGTAGGCCTGGTAGGCCATATAGACATCAACTTTGCTTACTACCTCGAAGGGTGAGTGCATACCCATTACTGCTACCCCACAATCCACCACTTCCATACCATAGTAGGCCATATAGCGGGCTACGGTTCCTCCACCACCTAAATCCACTTTACCCAGTTCACCTACCTGCCAGACTACATTATGATTATCAAACAAGGCCCGAATAGCACCCAGATATTCAGGATTAGCATCATTAGATTCGACCTTGCCCCGGGAACCAGTATATTTGGTTAAGACTACCCCATCGGAGAGGAAACTGCAGTTCATTTTTTCAAACACCTCAGGATAGTTGGGATCAACTGCAGCGTTAACATCAGCTGACAAGGCATAAGATGCAGTCAAACATTTACGCAGCTTAAAATAATCATGTTGCCCCGCTTTATACAGGACTTCGGCCATTATGTTTTCTATAAGCAAAGATTGTAAACCGGTATTGCCGGTGCTGCCAATTTCTTCTTTATCTACAAATAGACACAGAGCAGTTCTTTCTGGTTTTTCTACTTCCAGAATAGCCTGCAGTGAAGTATAGACACTAACCCGGTCATCCTGCCCATAAGCACCTACCATGCTGCGGTCCAGGCCTACCTCCCGGGCGGCATAGGCAGGGACTAGTTGTAGTTCCGCGCTGGTAAAGTCATCTTCTTCTATATCATAACGTTCTTTTAATAGCTGTAAGAAATATTTTTTAATATTATCATTTTCGGCTTCCTTTAATGGCATACTAGCTGCCAGAGCATTCAAGCCTTCACCGCTTATTACTTCAGAAGCCTTCTTTTTCATTTGCTCCTTACCCAAATGAGGCAGCAGGTCAGCAATGGTAAATACCAGGTCATCCTCTTTTTCACCAATGCAGATTTCTATTTTCTGCCCGTTCTTTTTTACCACTACTCCATGTAAAGCCAGGGGTATACTTACCCAGTGGTACTTTTTAATACCGCCGTAGTAATGGGTTTTTAGTAAAGTCACACCGTCAGCTTCATAAATGGGTCGTGCCTTAAGGTCCAATCGAGGAGAGTCCAGATGGGAAGCCACCATGTTTACGCCTTCCTCCAAAGGTCGATTTCCTATCACCAGCAGACCACAGATTTTTCCCTTTGCGGTGACTATAAGTTTCTGCCCCGGTTCTAGTTGGTTAACATTGTCTATATCAGCAAAACCTTTTTGGCGAGCTGTTTTTACGATATAATCGACCGCCTCCCGCTCAGTTTTAACCCGGCTGAGAAAGTCAATATAACCCTCATTGAAATTAAACACCCGCTCCAGTTCCTCATCCCCAATACGCATCCAGGCATTACGTTTTAATCTTTCCTTCGCATCAGCCAATTTAGTCAACCTCCTTAATTTCCATTGCTACCAGCACGCTATTTTCTTATTAACCCGCCATGGCCCGAGGACACAACCACCCATGAAAATGGTTGCACCGGTATTACGAACAACATGACGGAACGGCACAGGGGCCGTTCCCTACACTTCCTACCGAAAGCTGCTGTGT
>DUMX01000081.1 GCA_012839665.1 Gelria sp. | reverse complement strand
GGATTTAGTTTATTTTAAAAAATTTCAGTGTTAATCATAAGAAATCAGTGTCCTTCAGTGTCTAATCCCCGTCTATTTTCTTATTAATCGCACAAAAAAAGAGCGGTTTCCCGCTCTCCGGTGAACTTTTACCTTACTTCAGGCCAGGGCCTGGGTTTTTTGCTCCTGTTTGTTTATTCGGATAATAATTTCATACTGGTTATCATCATCATTTTCCATCATTAATATATCTGCTCCGGTTTGTCGGGCTCGCTTAACCGTTTCCTTAATGGTATTCATAAATATACGGTTGTCTCGGATAATCATAGATATATTCTGACTACTGCTTCCAGCCTTCATTTCGGCAGGAATGTTATGCCTGCGTAACCGCTCTACCAGTTCTTCGGTCTCCTTAACCGTAAGCTCTTTTTCGTATATCTGCTTAATTACCTCCTCTTGCATCTGGCTGATATTTAGTTTTAATAATGCCTGTGCATGTTTTTCGCTTATCAGCGCAGGATTAATCATATTACGAATATATTCTGGTAGTTTAAGCAGGCGGAGCTTATCAGTAATAGCTGCCAGGCTGTGTCCCCTTTCCCGGGCTAACCGCTCTTTGGTAATACCAAACCCGTTAATCAACACATTATAAGCCTCGGCCTCTTCTATATAGTCTAATTCCTGGTGCTGCAGGTTCTCGGTCAGTGCAACTACTGCTGCCGCTGCTTCATCCATCTCCCGGATAATTGCCGGTATATGACTTTTGCCTAACAAATAATACGCCCGAAATCTTCTTTCCCCGCTTACAATTTGATATTTAGTATTATGAGGCCTTACAATAATAGGCTGAATCAAACCATAAACCATTATTGACCTGGCTAAATTAACTAATTCCGTTTCCCCAAATTGATGACGAGCTTGTAATGGATTGCTAATAATCCTGTCCAGGGGAATGTGAGTAATCTTGTCTCCATCTTTACCCAGCATTTTATCTAGCCGTTTACGAAGCATACGAGCACCTCCCTATAAAGGTCTCTTAGTAGGAATCCCTACCCGACGCGGGTATTTTTCAGGTGTAGGTTTTTCCTTTCTCACTATTACTATGGCCCGATCCCGCTCTTCCATTAAGGTATAACAGTAAACCTCCTCCAGCGTTCCCCCCAATTCGGTCAGAGCATTTTGCGCCTGGTCTATTTCCTGTTGATAATTTCTACCCTTCCATAGTAACAATCGTCCACCACGACATAGTAACGGTAACCCATATTCAACTAAAACATTCATGGCGGCTACCGCCCGACTGCTGCAAAAGTCAAAGCTGCCTCTATAACCGGCATCCTGTCCTAATTCCTCCACTCTTGCACAAACTACCGTTACATTGGTTAATTCTAGCTCCCAGGAAACCTCTTTAAGAAACCGGCTCTTCTTATGGTCGGATTCCACCAATGTGACTTCTAACTGTGGACAAGCCATAGCTATTATCATTCCAGGAAAACCTGCGCCACTGCCGATGTCAACCAGTTTATTAGAGCCCAAGTCTAAAACATCCCTGATTATTAAACTGTCTTGAATATGCTTGTCTATTTCATAGGCTACGTTTTTCCGGCTAATTAAATTTTGTCTCTGATTCTCTCGAGTCAGCATCTCTCTGTACCTATTTACATTATATTCCATATCAGTTTCTTATTTCCTTCTTTTTTTCTCTAAATAAATTAAAAGTACATTTATATCTGCCGGGCTAATCCCAAAAACCCGGGATGCCTGTCCTATGGACTCCGGTTTTATCTGCTTAAATTTATGCCGGGCTTCATTGGATAGGCCAAATACTTCATCATAATCAATATCCGCAGGGATTAACTTACCTTCCATTTTTTCAAACCGCCTGACCTGTTCCTCCTGTTTCTTAATATAACCCTCGTATTTTGCCTGTATTTCCAGTTGCTCCAGGATGTCTTCATCTTCCTGGTTGAGCCATCCCATTTCTGTATAATCTTTTATCCGTATTTCCGGACGCCGTAACAATTCCCACAAAGAAATTCGGTCCTTAAGATCAGCGCTATCTTTAGATTCCAGGAAGTTACTCATGTCCAAATCTGCCGGGGTATAGGTCTGTTTTTTTAATACCCCTATATCATGTTCCAAACGGGTTTTCTTCTCATTGTACACCCGCCAGCGCTCATCATCTACCAAACCGATTTTTCTGCCTTTTTCGGTAAGTCTTAAATCAGCATTATCCTGACGAAGTAGTAGACGATATTCAGCACGTGAGGTGAGGAGACGATAAGGTTCATCAATATCCCCGGTAACCAAATCATCTATTAAGACACCGATAAAAGCTTCGCTGCGTTTTAAAATCAGGGGCTCTTGATCCTGTATTTTCAAAGCTGCATTTATACCAGCTATCAGCCCTTGCGCTGCCGCTTCCTCATAGCCCGAGGTGCCATTAATTTGCCCGGCTGTAAACAAACCCTCTACCTGGCGGGTTTCCAGACTGGAGCGTAATTGTGCTGGTGGTAGGTAGTCATACTCTATAGCATATCCCGTCCTTATAATAGCTACATTTTCCAGGCCAGGAATGCTTTTTAACACTTTTACTTGTACATCCTCAGGTAAACTGGTGTTAAGCCCCTGTATATACATTTCTTCCGTATCTCGCCCTTCCGGCTCTATAAATATCTGATGAGAGTCCTTGTGGGCAAAATGTACCACTTTATCTTCAAAAGAAGGGCAATAGCGTGGCCCTATACCGGTAATAATCCCGGTAAACATAGGAGCCCGGTCCAGGTTGTCCATAACTATTTTATGGGTAGCAGGCGTGGTATGAGTTAGCCAGCATGAATGCTGGGTTCGTGTTACCCGAGGGCTCATATAAGAAAAACGTAAAGGTAAATCATCGCCCGGTTGTTCTATCATTTTCGAAAAATCAACTGAACGTCGGTAGATACGGGGAGGGGTTCCGGTTTTAAACCGACCCAGTTGCAGACCCAGCCTTCTTAAGCTATCTGAGAGCTTAATAGCTGGAAATTGGTTCCCCGGACCGCCATCATATGCAATCTCTCCAATAATAATGCGCCCCTTCAAATAAGTACCCGAAGTTATAACTACAGCCCGACAACTAAACCTGGCTCCCGTCCTGGTAATGATAGCGCTAACCGCTCCACCTCTGGTCTCAATTTCTTCGGCTTCAGCCATTACTATTTTAAGCCGGGGTTGATTAAGCAGGGTCTTAAGCATTTTATTATGATATTCATGTTTGTCAGCCTGTGCCCTTATGGCCTGAACTGCCGGTCCTTTGCCCGTATTTATAACCCGCATCTGAATAGCAGATTGGTCCACATTAATGGCCATTTCTCCCCCCAGAGCATCCATCTCCCTGACTAACTGTGCCTTGGCTGGTCCTCCAATAGAAGGATTACAGGGCATGTTAGCTATGTTTTCCATGCTCAGGGTAATCATCAAGGTTTCACATCCCATACGTGCAGATGCCAGGGCTGCCTCACACCCGGCATGCCCTCCCCCGATAACAATCACATCATAACTGCCTGCATTATAAATCATGCCAACCTCCATCTAGCAAATTAACTATCCATATCCGCTAGCATACCCAACCACCGATGAAAATGGTTGCACCGGTATTACGAATGGGGGAAGCTCCGCTTCCCAGCGAAAACTAAAGTTTCCGCTACGGTAGTTAAGTAGTTGTGCCAATTCTTTCGTTATCAATTCCTCATTCATGTATGCTTACCACTGCTGGGTCCGGATAACGCTAATTCTCAATTCTTAATTGCCCCGTACTTTGCCATACCTACACCGTCTGCTACCAGCACCCAATTCCCGTATGAGTCTACTTCCCAATGCAAAAGTCCTGAAACATTCTATCAATAACCTCTTCCCGAAGGTTTTTGCCGGTTATCTCGCCCAGAGCCTCCAGGGCACCCCAAACATCCACCCCCAGGCAATCCAGAGTTACCTGATCCAACTCTTGTAATGCATCTTGCAAATGCTGGTAGGCCCTTAGTAATGCTTCCCGGTGGCGCAGATTAATCATTATTTCTAAATCATCAGATTGTAGTTCGCCCCCCAGCACCATTTCTTCTATGCTATCTTCCAGTTCTTCAATGCCCTGTTCTTCTTTTGCCGACACTTTAATAACTTTTAGCCCGGGAAAATGCTGGTTAATTTCCCTGCTGGTAATATTTTTTTCCTCCAAATCTTCCTTATTGACCAAAATTATCAGGTTTTGATTCTCGATGCTTCTATAAATTTCTAAATCATCATCTGTTATACCTTCTTCCGCATCAAGCAAAAAAAGCACCAAATCAGCTTCCCGGATGACCTCCTGCGATTTCTCTACTCCAATCTTTTCAACTACATCCGAAGTTACATGTATGCCAGCAGTATCCATTAACCATACCGGTATTCCTTTAATAATAATCTGTTCCTCTATAACGTCCCTGGTGGTTCCCGGTATGCTGGTAACAATGGCTCTATCCTTTCGCACCAGGGTATTTAATAGGCTGGATTTACCAACATTAGGCTTACCACATATAACTATAGTAATACCTTCCCGGTAAACATCCGCCCTTTTTCCCGCCCGAATGAGCTGTTCTATTATATCGATTAATTCCCGGATAATAGCTTCAGCCCGGTCATATTCTAATTCTCCTACCTCTTCCGGAAAATCCAAACTGCCTTCCACCATAGCGTTTAACTCCAGCAAACGATCTTCCAGAGTGTGAATGTATTCGCTGTTACGACCACCCAGTTGTTTCAGGGCCAGTTGCATACTTTTATCACTCTTGGCCCGAATTATTTCAATAACGGCCTCGGCCTGACTGGCATCCAGACGTCCGTTTAAGAAAGCCCGGCGGGTAAACTCCCCCGGTTCGGCTATGCGCACACCCTGCCGCATAACTGTTTCCAAACAACGGCGGGCTGGTAATATTCCGCCATGACAGTGGATTTCAACTACATCTTCACCAGTATAGCTACGGGGAGCCCGCATCAAAGCTAGTAAAACCTCATCTATAGCTTCACCCTCTGCATTTATAATCCAGCCCAGGGTCATAGAATATCCTTCTTTTTGGCGTATATCTATCTCGCTACGCCGGGGTTTAAAAATCTTACTTGCTTTCTCTATTACCCCACTGCCACTTAATCTGATAATAGCAATCCCCCCCTCACCAGGAGGTGTAGATATAGCAGCAATGTCATCATACATAATAATCACCTGCTCTTAATAGGTATGTCTAATTAATTCTATTTTCCCATTAACCCGTCATGCCCGGAGGACACAACCACCAATGAAAATAGCAGTCGGGATTAGGTTTATTTTTAAAAAATTCAGTGTTAATCATAAGAAATCAGTGTCCTTCAGTGTCTAATCCCGTTCTGTTTTCTCATTATTATCTTACCAAAATTCCCCGTACTATACACAACCCCAAGCCTGATGCTCTCCATAAAAAAAAGGCCCGCTTAGGGGCCTTTTTACTTTCTTTATTTCTTTAGCGCAATAACTACCTTACGGTTAGGTTCATCACCAGTAGAATAGGTGTTTATCTGAGGGTCGCCCTGTAATGCAGTATGAACTATCCTGCGCTCGTGCGAACTCATGGGTCTCA
The DNA here is from genome assembly GCA_012839665.1 of Gelria sp. Lineage (GTDB taxonomy): Bacteria > Bacillota > Syntrophomonadia > Syntrophomonadales > Syntrophomonadaceae > UBA4844. The sequence goes on along the minus strand of DUMX01000081.1, from coordinate 12,985 downwards.
TTACAATGCTCTTCCTGGTTTTCTTTACCTTATCTGACAATCTCAAGGCCAGGGCCTCTAGATTTTGTTCTCTTTTTTTCCGGTAGTTCTCTACATCCAGAATAACCCTTACCCTCTTCTCCCGGTTGCGATTAACCATCAATCCCAGTATAAATTGTACGGCATTAAGGGTTTCCCCTCTACGCCCTATAAGTAATCCCATGTCTTTACCGGTTATGTTTATTCTTACTTTACCCTCATCAAAATCTACGCTGCTTATTTGGTAATCTAATTTCATTCTATCAAGGAGCTCTTCTAGTACCAAGCGCACATCTACTTCTGGCCTTTCTCTTAGTGTAGCCTTTACCACCGCAGGTTTTCTAACTAAACCTAAGAGGCCTTTACTTGGTTCCTCTATAATTTCAATAATAACATCATCAATCTTGCAGTTTAATTCGTCCAAGGCAGCCTTGATGGCTTCGTCAACGCTTTTTCCTTTTTTTTCTACGGTTTGGACTTCCATTCTTCTTTCCTCCTTTGTCCCTCCCTGCTACCTTTTTATTGGTGGAAGCCTTAGGTTTTTGTGTTTCCACTGCTTTTCCTTCTGCCTCTACACTTACTTCTATCCCATTTCCCGTTGCAAGTTTGGCTTTCTGGTGCGAATAGTTTACATATAGTTGCTGCAATATCCCCAATATGTTAAACATTACCCAGTATAAGGGCAGGCCTGCAGGCATAGTAGCAGCTATCCAGGCCATAAAAAGTGGCATAAAGTACAGCATTGATTTCTGGGTGGGGTCTTTTGTATCTACCATAGTTACTCTTTGTTGAATATAAGTTGTAAGTGCTGCCAAGATAGCCAGAATAAAATAAGGATCTCTTGCTCCTATGTTAGGTATCCACAAAAAACTGGCATGCTCAACAACCTTGAAATTAAAATTCAATAATGATTGATAAAACGCTATAAATATCGGCATCTGAATAATTAACGGCAAACAACCCCCAAATGGATTTACTCCATGCTCCTTATACATCTCCATTACCTTGGTTTGCATGGTCTGGGGGTCGTCTTTATACTTTTCCTGCAAATATTTAAGTTTCGGCTGTATTTCCTGCATACCGCGCATAGATTTAAGCTGTTTTTGGGTAAGCGGAAATAGCACCAGCTTTATGGCTATGGTCATAAAAATTATGGCCAGTCCATAATTAGGAACACCCAAGCTTGCTGTTAACCCATACATGAATTGAATAACTTCCGCAAACCACTGTACAAACGAATGCCACAAAACTACTCCTGCGTATCATTACTGATAGCAGGGCTCACCTCCCTTGGTGCTTTAAGCTTTAGCAAATATTGCCCTGCCCCTGTTAGTCATCTTTGCCAGGGTAGTGGTTAATCATTCCGGTCATTGCCCCAGTAGGCGGCCAGCTTGTCTTGCTTAACCTTAACCTTCAGGGTACCGGGTCATACCCACCACTGTTATAAGGATGACACCTGGATATTCTTTTTGCAGCCAACCATCCCCCTTTGATCGCTCCGTATTTCTCAATTGCCTCTATAGAGTAACTTGAACAGGAAGGATAAAAACGGCAAGAAGGAGGCTTAAAAAAGGTGGCTTTTTGATATATTTTTATAAAAAAAATCAATAATCTTTTTAACATAACCTGGCCTTCTTCATAACCGTATAAAAATCTTTTTCTAACCTATTATATTCCGCCTCAACTGTACTCTTCCTGGCTATTATAACGATGTCATGCCCCGGGCTCAATTTTGCCTGACTTTCCCGGGCTATAACGCGTAAACATCGTTTAGCTCTATTTCGTTTAACCGCATTGCCTACCTTTTTACTGGCTACAATTCCAAAGCGATTTTGGTCCAGGTTGTTGGCAGAGATATAAGCGATTAAATATTTCCCTGGTACTTTCAGGCCGTTTCGATATGTGTGCTGATAATCTTCACTCCTGCTTATACGAAACATCCGGTTAAGCATAATTAACCCCTTTTCCCAGGTAAAATAATAGGTCGCAAATACGACCTAAGCAGATAATTTCTTTCTACCCTTTTTCCTCCGGTTAGCCAATATCTTTCTTCCACTGGCGGTAGACATCCGTTTCCTAAAACCATGCTCTTTTTTTCTCTGCCGGTTTTTAGGTTGATAAGTTCTTTTCATTATTTCCAAGCCTCCTCGATTTTTCCAGCACCTTATAATTATATTGATTACATGCCCTTAATGTCAAGATTTCGTTGTATTGTAATACTTCTAAAATCTTTGCCAATCTGCTATGATTATACTATATTTTCTTTCATGAACTAAGCACTTTACTTTTACTTTTTGCTTGTCCCCAATAATATCCACAATATTTGTTTTTTCAACAGCTGTTTTTCCACAAGTACACAGGAGGAATTATTTAATGACCCAGGAATATAACTTTTCAGCTATCTGGAATCAAGTTTTGCAATCTATAGCTGAAGAGATAGATGCAAGTAGTTTTGACATCTGGTTTTCCATGGTTAATTTTGAGACGGCTCATGATAATAAGTTATACATCAGTGTTCCTAATTCACTTACAAAGGAATGGATTGAATCTCGTTACCTTGATAGTCTGCAGAATAAACTACGTAGCCTTACCAACCAGGAAATGGAATTGATACTTAGTACTGAATCCCAGTTTGAAAAAGACGGGATGTTTTTTGGTCTTAACCACAAATATACCTTTGATACGTTTGTAGTAGGTAATAGCAATCGTTTTGCTCATGCTGCCTGTTATGCTGTGGGGGAGGCTCCTTCTAAAGCTTATAACCCCCTTTTTATTTACGGTGGTGTAGGCCTGGGGAAAACCCATTTGATGCAGGCTATTGGTCATCATATTTTGAGGAAAAAGCGGGGCTATACAGTAGTCTACGTATCTTCCGAACAATTTACCAATGAGCTTATCGGCTCTATTAAGGATGACAACATGGCCGGTTTCCGTAACAAATACCGTGGCGTAGATGTCCTATTGGTAGACGATATTCAATTTTTAGCTGGCAAAGAAAGAACCCAAGAAGAATTTTTCCATACCTTTAACACCCTTTATGAATCTGATAAACAGGTGGTTATTTCCAGTGACCGGGCTCCACGTAATATTCCCACCCTGGAGGACCGTTTACGTTCTCGTTTTGAATGGGGATTAATAACTGATATTCAGCCGCCTGATTTAGAAACTCGGATAGCTATATTAAGGAAGAAGGCTCAGCTGGAAAATTATAATGTTCCTTACGATATACTAGACTATATAGCTAATTATATTGACAGCAATATTCGGGAATTGGAAGGGGCATTAGTTCGCTTGGTAGCCTTCTCCACTATAACTAATAAGCCCCTTAATATGGCTACTGCTATTGAGGCTTTAAAAGATATATTACCACCGCCGCAGCCTAAAAAAATAACTATAGAATCTATTCAAAACACAGTGTCAAAATACTATGGGGTTGAAAAAAGCGAATTATTATCTAAAAAACGGAATAAACATATAGTTTATCCCCGCCAAATAGCCATGTACCTCTGCCGTCGGTTGACTGAAGCATCATTCCCGCAAATTGGGGAACAATTTGGAGGGCGGGATCACACTACGGTTATGCACGCTAATGAAAAAATAGAGCGCAATGTAGAAAGTGATGGGCAACTAGCTGCTGAAATTAAGGATCTATGTGAAAAGATAAATCCCGACTTCACTACCTGACCAGGACTTTTCCACAACTTTATCCAGGGGGACAAGCTCCACTAAATCTAGCTTTACAGGACTTATCCACATATTCTGTGCCCCTACTATTACTACTACTAGATTGTTAATAAATAATAATTAATAATAGAACCACCGCATGGTTAATAAGTTTTTGGAGGTAAGCTATCATGAAATTAACTATGGAAAAAAGAGATTTATCTTCTCTTACTACTTTGGTCTATCGAGCAGCATCAACTAAAAACACCATACCGGTATTAGCTGGATTATTGATTGAAACCGATTCTGATGAGGGGCTAGTAATGACTGCAACAGATATGGAAATAGGCATAAAAGCCTCTAGCAGTAGTGTTGAAATCATTGAACCTGGTTCTGTACTGGTAAATGCACATTATTTTGCTGATTTCATTAAACTATTGCCCGATGGTCCAGTTACTCTAGAATTAGATAACGACAGGGCCAAGCTAAATGTAAACTATGGCCGTTCATCGGGTTCCATTAACACTTATCGAGATTATGAATACCCTGATTTGCCCTTAGAAAAAATGCAAACCAAGATGACTATTTCCCAAAGAACACTTAAAGAGGCCTTACGAAAAACCTCTTTTGCTACTGCTGTTACTCATTTCCGCCAGGTTTTCACCGGCGTTCTTTTTGATATAATAGATAGTAATACACTGAAAGTTGTAGCTTCGGATACTCATCGTATGGCTTGTTTCTCCTATACCTTTGATGGAGCCGAGACTGAACCCTTTAGTTTTATTATTCCTACTCGTTCAGTTAACGAGTTATTGCGTATTCTAGACGACAATGATGAAGTTATAACCATTGCTTTTACGGAAAACAATGTAATCTTCGCCAAGGATAATTTTATGCTTCTCTCCCGCTTGATTGAAGGGCAATATCCTAACTATGACCTGGTTATACCCTCAAGTTTTAATACGTCATTAACAGTAAATACGGAGGTATTGGCAAATACTCTGGAAAGAGCGCGGACTATGCCTACTGATGATAAGCTTAAAATTCAACATGTTCGTTTTAATATTAACGACAAGGAAATACTGGTAAATGCTTATTCCGAGATGATGGGTGAGATAGAAGAAGTAATAGAGGATATAAAATTAAGTGGGGATAATGACGTTCAAATAGCTTTTAATACCAATTATTTTCTTGATGTAATTAAGGTTTTTACTGGTGAATGTGAAGAAATCGATATGCATTTATCTGGCGCATTAAGTCCGACATTAATTCAAAATCCCAAAAAAGATAATTATCTATATGTTCTAGTTCCCCTACGAACAACCAGCTAGGAGAGTGATTTTCATACTTTGAAACTGAGGCAAGTAGAAGCCAGAGATTTTCGTAATATTACACGGTTGGATTATCACCCTGAACCTGGTTTGAATATATTACTGGGAGATAATGCTCAGGGTAAGACTAACCTGCTAGAGTCAATTTATGTACTTAGTACCGGTAGTTCCTTTCGTACTGGTCAGGATAAGAACATGGTTCGGTACGGAAAAGAAGCTTTTATTTTACGCGGTCGTTATAGTTATAACGAAAGAGATATTGAAACGATCTTAACTTATAGTTTAAAAGAAAGAAAAAGCTTCGCAATTAACTCGAAAAAAACTACTTTTAACCATAGCGATCGTCTGCGGGTGGTTCTTTTTACTCCAGACGATTTATATTTGATTAAAGGCTCACCAGGAAAGCGCCGGCAATTCCTGGATTTTATTCTGGGACAAATACAAAGCGAATACGGTTACAACCTGGCCAATTATGGTAAAATATTAAAAAAGAGGAATTTTTTATTAAAAAGGGAACAATCTAATACCAGGTCTTTTAAAATTATAGAGGAGATTTTCATAGAAAATGCTGCTCGCATAATACTGGCACGAATAAATCTCATAAGTATTCTGGATGAAAGCAGTTCCTCGATTTATAAAGAAATTAACCAGGAGGGCCAGCTAAAAATCAGATATGCACTTTCAATTCCAATTGATAGTGGTAAAATAAATTTGGAGATTTTAAAAACAGCTCTGAAAAAACAAATACAAGAAAAAACAGAGCAGGAAAGAAGAAGAAAAAGTACCCTGGTTGGTCCTCACCTGGATGATATGCATATCTACCAGGACGGTCGGATGGCAAGATATTTTGCCTCTCAAGGTCAACAGAGAAATATTGCGGTAGCCTTGAAACTGGCAGAACTTTATACCTTCAGGAAAATTAGCAGTTTTTACCCGGTTTTTTTGCTGGACGAGGTATTATCCGAACTTGACGCCCAAAGAAGGCAATTACTGCTGGATCACCTACAGGAAGCAGCATTTCAAAGCTTCCTAACTTCGGTATATTTGAACGACATTGAATATGGACAAGCAGCAGTATCTACGGTAGAAAAAGGAAAAATACAATGAAAGGGGTAATACCGTGTATATTCACCTGGGAAACAATTACATTATATCTTCACAAAATTTAATAGCTATATTAAATATAGAACCCCCATTATCAGAAGATCTTATAGATATTATCGATACCGCTAAACTGGATAAAAAATTAATTAATATTAGTAAAAAGGGTAAAGAAAAAGCCCTGATTGTTTGTGATAATAAGGTTTATTTATCACCTATTTCATCTACTACTCTTTATAAACGGGCGTTCACTTACTGCAAGGAGGTTTAATTTTGAACGGGGAAAACGGTTACAATGCTTCTGATATCCAGGTACTGGAAGGATTGGAGGCAGTTCGTAAAAGACCGGGTATGTATATCGGATCAACAGGTCCCAGAGGATTACATCACCTGGTTTTTGAAATTGTAGATAATAGCATAGATGAGGCAGTAGCCAGTTATTGTGACCATATAGATGTGATTATACATTCTGACAATAGTGTCAGTGTAAGTGATAATGGCAGGGGAATACCGGTAGATATTCACCCGACCATGGGTATTCCCGCTCTGGAGGTTATATTAACCACTCTGCACTCGGGCGGGAAATTTGGGGGTAGTGGCTATAGCATATCCGGTGGTCTGCACGGAGTAGGTATGTCGGTAGTTAGTGCTCTATCCAGTTGTATGGAAGTGACAGTTAGAAGGGACGGACACCTTTATACCCAAACTTATGAAAAAGGTAAGCCGGTAGAAGCGATAAAAGAAGTCGGGAACACGAAGAAAACCGGAACTAGTATACGTTTCTACCCTGATCCGGAAATATTTGAAGACATCGTATTTGAAAGGGAAATAATTATTCAACGCCTGCGGGAATTAGCATTTCTTAACCGGGGCTTAAAAATAACATTTACTGATGAAAGAGAAGAGGAAATCTTCAAAAAAGAATTGCTTTACTCCGGGGGCCTACGTGATTTTGTCGCTTATGTAAACAAGAAAAAGGATGTAATATATACCGATCCAGTCTATTTTGAAAAAAAGAAGGATGACGTTATTGTCCAGGTAGCGATTCAATATAATACCGGGTATAGCGAAAACTTATACTCTTTTGCTAATAATATCCGCACCCAGGAAGGCGGTACCCATGAAATAGGTTTCAAAAATGGCCTCACCCGGGTGGTTAACGAATATGCTAAAAAACAGAATATTCTCAAAGAAAATGATACTAACTTGAGTGGTGAAGATATTAGAGAAGGAATGGCGGGTATTATATCCGTGTTAGTAAAAGACCCCCAGTTTGAAGGCCAGACCAAGACTAAACTGGGTAATACTTATATCAGGGGTATAGTAGAAAGCACGGTATACGAAAGCATGGAGGACTATCTTAATGAAAATCCGACTATAGCTAAAAGAATATTGGACAAGGCCATTTCCGCTCGCCGGGCCCGGGAGGCAGCTAAAAAAGCCCGGGAACTAACTCGGCGTAAAAGTGCTCTAGAATCAACGGCCCTGCCGGGTAAACTGGCTGATTGCAGTAATAAAGACCCGGCTATGTGTGAGCTCTTCATAGTAGAGGGTGACTCTGCCGGTGGTTCGGCAAAACAGGGTAGAGACCGAAATTTCCAGGCTATACTACCCTTGCAGGGTAAAATTCTTAATGTGGAAAAATCGCGCCTGGACCGGGTACTGGCCAACGCGGAAATTAGAGCCCTGATTACCGCTATTGGTACTGGCATAGACGAAGATTTTGATATAAATAAGGCCCGTTACCATCGTCTCTTTATTATGACAGATGCTGATGTAGATGGCTCTCATATTCGGGTATTGCTCTTAACCTTCTTTTATCGTTTTATGAAGGAACTAGTTGAACAAGGGTATATCTACATTGCCCAACCACCCTTATACGGATTAAAGCGGGGTAACGAAATACACTATTTCCATGATGAAGTTGAATTAAACCGCTTTATCGAGGAATCTAATAAAAAATGGACTATTCAGCGCTATAAAGGTCTGGGTGAAATGACCCCTCAACAATTATGGGAAACCACCATGGACCCACTTAACCGAACAGTTTTACAAGTAACCGTAGAAGATGCTATAAGAGCTGATGAAATATTCTCCGATTTGATGGGCGATAATGTACAGCCTCGTCGCGAGTTTATCGAGGCCAATGCCAGATATGCAACCAACTTGGATATATAAGAGGAGTGATAATTTTTGTCAGAAGGTAGTTTATTTGATCGGGTAGTTCCGATTGATATTGAAAAAGAAGTTAAAAAATCATTCCTGGAATATTCCATGAGTGTTATCGTATCTCGTGCTATTCCCGATGTTAGAGATGGACTCAAGCCTGTGCACCGGCGTATACTTTACGCACTTTATGACCAGGGTATAACCTACGAAAAAGCGCATAAAAAATCAGCGAATATAGTAGGGGAAGTTATGGGGAAATATCATCCCCATGGGGATTCTGCCATATATGATACTATGGTTAAAATGGCGCAAGATTTCTCTACGCGTTACCCCTTAATAGATGGTCATGGTAATTTTGGCTCCATTGATGGTGACGCCGCTGCAGCTATGCGTTACACCGAAAGCCGTATGGCCCGTATTGCCGGGGAACTATTAAAGGATATAGAGAAAGATACGGTTGATTGGCGTCCTAACTATGATGATAGCCGACAGGAACCCCAGGTCTTACCTGCCCGCATTCCCAATTTGTTGATAAATGGAACTGCCGGCATTGCTGTAGGGATGGCTACTAACATACCACCCCATAACTTGGGCGAGGTAGTAGAAGGGTTAGAACTGTTAATAGATAATCCGGGGGTTAGCCTGGAAGAGCTGATGGAAAAAATACCCGGACCTGACCTTCCTACTGCCGGCATAATCATGGGCACCGAGGGAATAAAAAAAGCTTATACTACTGGCCGGGGTAGCTTTAAAACTCGGGCTCGTTACACTATAGAAGAAGGTAAAGGTGGCAGAAATGTCATTATTATTACCGAAATTCCCTACCTGGTTAATAAAGCTCGGTTGGTGGAAAAAATAGCAGAATTGGTTCGTGATAAAAAAATAGAGGGCATTGTTGACTTAAGAGACGAATCTGACCGTGAAGGTATCCGCATAGTTGTCGAGGTCAGGAAAGATGTTAATGTAAATATAATAGTTAATCAGCTGTTTCGGCATACCCAAATGGAAAATAGCTTCGGTATCATCATGTTGGCCCTGGTAGATGGACAACCTCGGGTACTTAGTTTAAAAGAGATGATGTTAAACTATATTGACCATCGTAAAGAGGTTATTACTCGGCGTACCCGTTTTGATTTAAAAGTAGCTCGGGACCGCCTGCATATAGTGGAAGGATTGCTAAAAGCCCTGGATCACTTGGATGAAGTGATTAAACTGATTCGCCAGAGCAAAGACAGAGACGAAGCTCGACAAGGATTAATAATCCGTTTTCAATTAACCGAGATTCAGGCCAACGCCATATTGGATATGCGCCTGGCTCAGTTAACCGGTTTAGAGCGTAACAAACTGGAAGATGAACACGGGGAATTGCTGGACCGTATTGCTGACTTCGAAGATATACTAGCTCGTCCCGAGCGGATAAAGGCAATAATTAAAGAGGATTTGGATGAGGTTAAACGTAGATATGCGGACCCGCGCAGAACCGAAATCAGTTGGGAAATAAGCGAGTATGATATTGAAGATTTGATTGAGGACCATGAGGTCATGATTACCTTGAGCAATCGGGGATATATTAAGAGGCAACCATTGGACACTTACAAATCCCAGCGGCGCGGTGGTAAAGGAGTAAGTTCTACTACTACCAGAGCTGAGGACGTAGTCAGCAGTGTTATTATTACCAGTGTTCTGGCCAATGTCCTCTTCTTTACCAACACCGGGCGGGTGTTTTCTACCAAAGCTTATCGTCTCCCGGAATCATCCCGGCAAGCCAAAGGTATGCCCTTAATTAACTTCCTGGAACTGAGGCCGGAAGAAAGAGTAACTACCATGGTTGCTGCTCGTTATCTTGACCCCCGCCGTCATTTGATAATGGTAACCCGTAAAGGGACTATTAAAAAAGTAGCTTTATCTGCTTTTGAAAATATCCGCAGAACTGGTCTGATTGCTTTAAATTTGCGGGAAGGTGATGAATTAATGGGGGTAAAACGAATAGAAAAAGGCGACCGTATTATGATATTCACTTCCTACGGGAAATCTATAATATTTAAAGAGGACCAGGCCCGGGCCATGGGCAGGAATGCCACCGGGGTAAGGGCGGTTCGTCTGGCACAGGGAGATGTAGTTATCGGTGTTGACAAATACCGTGAAGGTGCCGATGCTTTACTAGTAACCGAGAACGGATATGGTAAAAGAACGGCAACCAGCGAATATCGGGTACAGAACCGAGGTGGTAAAGGACTAAAAGCCATAGACATTACTGATAAAAATGGAAAGTTAGTGGCTTTTCAGTTAGTTTCCGAAGATGAAGAGCTAGTACTTCTAACCGGAGAAGGACAGGTTATTCGTCTGGAGGCAGGAGATATATCCCGGCAGAAACGTTATTCCCGGGGGGTATTATTAATGCGACTGCCGGAAAATGACAAGATTGTGAGTATGGCTCGCATTAAGGCGGAAAAGGAAGAATAGCTCAGTGGAGGTGTTTAGATTATGGGAGAGCAGGGTATTAAACCAAAATCAGATAGTCTCGTCCAACAATTAAGGGGCGGAGTAATAATGGATGTAACTACACCTGAACAGGCCAGGATAGCTGAACAGGCTGGAGCCTGTGCAGTCATGGCTCTGGAAAGAGTGCCAGCTGACATTCGTGCTGCCGGTGGAATTGCTAGGATGGCAGATCCCAGTATTATTTTACGTATAATAGACGCCGTTTCTATACCAGTAATGGCCAAATGTCGTATAGGACATTTTGTTGAGGCCCAGATTTTAGAAAACCTGGGAATTGATTATATAGATGAAAGTGAAGTATTGACCCCGGCTGATGATAAATATCACATTGACAAGAAGATGTTTGAAACACCTTTCGTATGTGGAGCCCGCAATTTAGGGGAAGCACTGCGCCGTATGGGCGAAGGTGCAGAAATGATAAGAACCAAAGGTGAGCCCGGTACCGGTAATGTAATAGAAGCAGTACGCCACATTCGCCAGGTAATGGATGAAATCAGATGGGTCAGCAACCTGCCCCAAGAAGAACTAATGGCTGCAGCCAAAGAGCTACAGGCTCCCTATGAGCTGGTAGTAAAAACAGCCCAACTTAAGAGGCTACCGGTAGTTAATTTTGCTGCTGGTGGCATTGCTACACCGGCTGATGCAGCTATGATGATGCAGTTAGGCTGTGACGGTATATTTGTGGGGTCGGGGATATTTAAATCTGGTGATCCTGTAAAACGGGCCCGGGCTATTGTAGCAGCTACTACTAATTATAATGACCCTGCGGTACTGGCCGAAGTTTCCAAAGACCTGGGGGAGGCCATGGTTGGAATTGATATCAGCACCATCAAACCGGAGGAGAGGATGCAGGAGCGAGGTTGGTAGGAAGGCTCCTTGCCAAAGTAGGGTTTATGTAATATAATAATACCCAATCTTTAAGCATATAGTTTAATGCGATGAAAGGGATTAGTAAAAATATCAGGTTGGCCCAGAGAACTGGTGGCGGGTGTGAACCAGAGCAGCCGAATTTTGAATCCACCCTGGATGCAGACTGCGAAAGCAGTACCGGTGGTACCGATATAACCTCCAAGCTGGGTGTTAACTAAACACCAAGTAGGGTGGCAACGCGGGAATAACCTCTCGTCCCTTATAGTGGGCGGGGGGTTTTTTAGATTTTAAGGAGGGTTTTTAAGCAGATGATTGTGGGCGAACAGTTTTTGCTGCTTCCCGGCCCCACTCCCGTACCGGAAAGAGTAGTGCGGGCAATGTCTAAACCGGTTATTAATCACCGGGGACCCGAGTTTAAACAGATACTAGACGAAGTAATTGAAGGGGTAAAGCAAATTTACCGTACCCAACATAATGTATTAATTTATCCGGCCTCAGGTACTGGAGCACTTGAAGCTGCGGTGGTAAACTTTATATCTCCAGGAGAACGGGTATTAGCCATCTCTATAGGTGTATTTGGTGACCGTTTTGCCTCAATAGCAGCTGAGTATGGAGCTCTGGTTGAGAAAATCGATTTTCCCTGGGGACAGGCGGCTGATCCGGAAATAATAAAAGAGAAGATAATTGCAGATGTTAATCATGAAATAAAGGCTATACTAATTACTCACAATGAGACGTCTACGGGTGTATGCAACGATATAAAAAATATCAGTCAAGCCCTGGGCGATCATCCCGCCCTGTTAATGGTTGACGCTGTCAGTAGTCTGGCAGTGGCCGATTTATATATGGATAAATGGAATCTGGATGTAGTAATAAGTGGTTCGCAAAAGGCTTTCATGATACCCCCGGGGCTGGCTTTTATGGCATTTAATGATAAAGCATTACAAGTTTATGCTAAGAACAGCAATTACAAATATTACTGGGATGTAGGCAAGGGACTTAATTACCTGGAAAAAGGGCAAACTCCTTTTACCCCCCCGGTAACACTTTATTATGGATTACAGGAATCCCTGCGTATAATGCAGGAAGAGGGTTTAGAAAATATAATTGCCAGGCACATGAACTACCGCCATATGGTGCGAGAAGCCGCAAAAGAAATGAAACTGGAGTTGCTGGCAGCAGATGAACATGCTTCCCCAGCACTAACCTCGGTTATTGCTCCACCTGAATTGGGAGCCAACCGCATACGATGGGCCATGAGAGAGGAATTTAATATAGTAATGGCTGGAGGTCAGCAGCAACTAGATGATGTCATTTTCCGTATAGGACAT
>DUMX01000080.1 GCA_012839665.1 Gelria sp. | reverse complement strand
TTGCAAATTAGCAATATTGTATTATTGATAATGATTGGCTTTTCTTATTTATCTCCAGTTGTTCGACTAATTTTTGGCTGATTTGGATTAATTAAATACATCGTAATACAAGGAACCATATGGCATAGCTACCCCTTCCCTATCAGCTTTTGAAAGCTAGGCCAAATAGTTGGTATGTTCTTTGCACCTAAATATTTGTAGAAGAACAAATATTTACTTTAGCTACCAAAAGTTTTGTCAGGGGGTGATATATATAAAGTGTTTGGGGATATAGTGCCCTTGTCAATAGAACTATAAAAAACGACACACTAATCTTAATGCCAATATCCCCATAAACATACGGACTTATTATTATATACTTTTTCAAATTTAAGGGGGGGTAAATTATGGCCACTATTTTATCGCAAGACCTGCTTGAAGATCAGTATCGGGCGAAATTAGTTACAGCAGATGAGGCCGTTAAAATAGTTAAATCAGGTGATTGGGTTCAATATGGTGAATTCGTAATGCAACCGAAAGAGCTTGATGCTGCTTTAGCCCGCAGGGTTAATGAACTGGAAGATGTAAAAATTCGTTGTGTAACCATAACTATGATTCCTGAAGTGGTAAAGGTTGACCCGGAAAGAAAACATTTCCGCTTCAATGATTGGCACTTTTCTGCTTTTTCTCGAGCTATGCAAGCTCAGAATCTTTGTAATTATATACCTGTTACCTACCATGAAGCTAAAAAACTAATTGAAGACTTTGTCGAAATAGATGTAGCTTTTGTATTGGTTGCTCCCATGGATGCTAATGGTTATTTTAACTTAGGAACCTCTAACTCCATTACATCTTATGTGGTAGAAAAGGCTAAGAAGTTGGTAGTCGAAGTAAATACAGCAGTCCCCGTCTGTTTAGGTGGTAATGGTGAGTCTATTCATATTTCGCAGGTAGATTATGTAGTTGAAAGTGTTGAAAATCAGAAATTGCTTAATTTACCCGAAACACCGATTACTGATGTTGACCGCCAAATTGCGGCTCAAGTTATGGAACTGATGGAAGACGGTAGTTGCCTGCAGCTGGGAATAGGGGCTATGCCCAATGTCGTAGGTTCAATGATTGCAGAGTCAGATTTAAAAGACCTGGGTGTGCATACAGAAATGCTGGTAGATTCTTTTGTTGATATGCATGAATCAGGGAGTATCACTGGTAAAATGAAGGATATAGATAAAGGTAAAATGGTTTATACTTTTGCGATGGGTACTGACAAATTGTACGATTTCCTTGATGGCAATCCAGTTTGTGCTAGTTATCCAGTACATTATACCAATGATCCCTTTATTATTGCGCGAAATGACAAAGTATTTGCTATCAACAATGCTATTGAAGTAGACCTATATAGTCAGGTTGCTTCTGAAGCTATTGGCTCTCGCCAAATTTCGGGAACTGGCGGTCAGTTAGATTTCATATTTGCTGCTTTCCGTTCACATGGTGGTAAGGGTCTTATTTGCTTGAGTTCAACTACTACTTTAAAAGATGGTACGGTAGTATCTCGTATTCGTCCCACCTTATCGCCGGGAACTATTGTAACTGTGCCACGTACTATTAACTATTACGTAATTACCGAGTACGGGATAGCCTTGATGAAAGGTAGAACAACCTGGCAGCGGGCAGAAGAGTTAATTAACATTGCTCATCCCGACTTTAGAGATGAATTAATCAAAGAAGCCGAAAAAATGAAAATTTGGGTTAGAACTAATAAACTGGAAGCTTAAAGCCGAAAGTAACTTTTAGAGTTTTCCTTACTTGGGCAGGTGTCTGATTTTATCAGCATCTGTCCTTCCTTATTTTAATCATTCCTTTTATACTTAATATTATAACGACTAGCCTTACGAGAAATGGTAGAAGCATTTACTTCTAATAACTGAGCTGCCTTAGAACAAGAATTAGTTACCGCAAAGGTCTTCTCTAACAATTGCCGCTCCAGGCTTTCCACCGCCTGTCTCAAAGGAATAATACTGTTAACACTCACCGGTTGGTGCCCGATTCCAGGTTCACCGGACGGTGTTTCTAAAAAGTAAGATGGTAAATCCTGAATATCGATAACCTCTGTGCTGGAGGTAACTACCAGTCTTTCAATCATGTTTTCCAGTTGCCTGATATTACCTGGCCAGGAATACATCGTCAAGATTTCGATTGCTGCCGGAGTTATAGTTTTCTTAAGATTATAGCGCTGGTTAAACTGATTCAAAAAATGTCTTACCAGAAGCGGTATATCTTCTCTCCGTTCCCTCAGAGCAGGAACATGAATGGGTACTACGTTAAGTCGGTAGTAAAGATCCTCTCTAAATTCGCCTTTTGCAACCATTTCTTCTAAAATGCGGTTGGTTATGGCTATAATTCTTACATCAATAGGAATTGGCCTGGTTCCACCTACCCGAATTATTTCTCTTTCTTGTAATACCCGGAGCAACTTGACCTGCAAGTGTAACGGAATATCTCCAATTTCGTCTAGCAGCAGGGTTCCTTCATGGGCTAATTCAAAAAGACCAGGCTTTCCTTCTTTACTAGCTCCAGTAAAAGCTCCCGGTTCGTAGCCGAAGAGTTCAGATTCCAGCAAGTTTTCCGGTATAGCTGCACAGTTAAGTCTTACAAAAGGGCCTTTGCTACGAATACTGTTACGCTGAATAATGTCACCGATAACTTCTTTACCTACACCTGATTCCCCCGAAATTAATACAGTGGAATCAACTTCAGCAATTTTCATAGCTTGGTAAACAATATTTTCCATTTCTTTATTTTTAAATATCAGGTCTTCTGATAACTTGATTTTCATCTCATTCATCTGAAATTCAAAATGCTTTTTTAGTCCTTCCAGTTGTTCTACTTTCTGTTTCAGCATATTAAGTTCGCTTACATCACGCACACTGGTAACCACCCGGAATATTTCTCCCTTTTCATCGAAAACCGGAGTAGCGCTGACCAGCAAGGTAGTGCCCGTTACTGTTACTAAAGTGGTGGTAATAGATTGTTTTGTTTCCAAAACCACCAAACTGGCTGAGCGGGAAAGCACCCCGGTTTCAACCAGTTCACTCATGCTCTTATAAAGCAACTCCTCTTCTCCCAGACCAGTCATTCTCTTGATGGCTTTATTAATTCTTATGGTTACACCAGCGCCATCAGTTATATAAAGCCCATCAAAGGAAGAATCAATTATCGCATCCATTTCCTGGTTAAGTCTTCCAACATACTCTAGTTCGCGAGAGACATTTTCTAATTCCGAAATGTCATATAATACTGCTACTGCACCTATTATGTCATCGTTTTTAACGATTGGTGCCCGGTTGGTAATAAATAATCTGTTACCAATACTTAATTTGATACCATATTCGGAGCGACCACTTTTAACGATATCAAGAAGCTGACTTTCGGGAATGATATCATTTATAAATCTACCTATTATAGCATCTTGTGTTAATCCGGTTAGTTTCTGAGCGGCCTGGTTCCAAATGGTAATAATGCCTTTGTGGTCAATGGCTACGATAGGATTATAGGCTGAATTAATTACTACTTCCAATTGTCCCGACATTTCTGCAATAATATCAGTTAGCGCTACCATTATATCGGATTTTGTAATAATTCCTACTAACTCGTCCTTATCGACCACCGGGTATCGACCGGTATACATGATATCCACATCGTCAATAGACTGCTGCGGAGATAGAGTTTTTACTAAACGGGTCATATAATCTTTTATAGGCCGTTCCAAAGGTATTTTTTGGCTCATGGCCCGGATAAGGTGAGTCTTGGTCAGTAACCCTACCAGTTTGCCATCTTCAACTACTGGAGCACCGTCAATTTTCTTCTCTAGAAATAAATTTACCACGTCTCCAAACGTATCTTCCGGTTTCAGCACACTAACATCAGTACTCATAAAATTCTCTACTATCAAATTGTCCCCCCCTTAAATGTCTCCCACCATCTCCTTCATCTAATCTATGATTTTAAGTTTAATATCACTAATTTAGTTTGCATAAGCTAATTAATGCGCTTTTGCAAAAAAACCAGGATTTTAAGTAGCCAAACGCCCAAAACCAATGCAATTAGGCATTATAACGATGCGATAATACATTGATATTGTTTTTGGAAACATAAAACAAATGTGGTTAAAGCAGATTATAAGGGTTTATATCGCATATTCCGGTTTATAAAGGAATAACACTGCTCTTAACCGCTCTTACTATTTTTATCGATGTTATGGTTGAAATTCTCTTCTATATTGCTAACCAAAAATCTGGCATGTTTATTGCATCATATGTAATGATGGGGATTTAGGCTCCTACGCTGAAGACCCGGTTACTACTATTTTATACTTTATTGGATTCACTTTCCATTAATGTATTTATAGGGGGATAAAATTATGAACGTCGAATTGTCGCAAGATCTGCTTTTAAATCAGTACCAGGAGAAACTAGTCACAGCTGATGATGCTGTTAAAATAGTGAAATCAGGTGATTGGATTCAATATGGCGAATTTGCCATGCAACCTAAAGAGCTTGATGTCGCTCTGGCTCGCAGGGTTAATGAACTGGAAGATGTAAAAATTCGTTGTATAACCATGACCATGATTCCCGAAGTAGTTAAGGTTGACCCGGAAAGAAAGCATTTTCACTTAAATGACTGGCATTTTTCTGCCTTTTCTCGAGCTATGCATGATAAAGACCTTTGCAGTTACATACCTTTTGCTTATCACGAATCCAGGAAACTAACCGAAGAATTTGTAGATATAGATGTAGCTTTTGTATTGACTACTCCAATGGATGCCAATGGCTATTTTAATCTGGGAACTTCTAACTCCATAACTCCCTATGTGGTGGAAAAGGCTAAAAAAGTGGTAGTAGAAGTTAATACTTCAGTCCCAGTTTGTCTTGGTAGTCTGGGCGAGTCTATTCATATCTCACAGGTGGATTATGTGGTTGAAAGCGTTAAGAATGAGAAAATGCCCATTTTAGAAACACCACCGCCTACAGATATTGACCGTAAAATTGCCGTCAGGGTAATGGAAATGATGGAAGATGGCTGTTGTTTGCAATTGGGAATAGGAGCTATGCCCAATGTTGTGGGAGCAATGATTGCAGATTCAGATTTAAAAGACCTGGGTGTGCATACAGAAATGCTGGTAGACTCTTTTGTGGATATGCATGAGTCAGGTAGGATTACTGGTAAAATGAAGACTATAGATAAAGGTAAAATGGTATACACCTTTGCTATGGGGACCGATAAACTATATAATTTTATGCATAATAACCCAGTTTGTGCCAGCTATCCGGTACATTATACTAATGATCCTTTCGTTATTTCCCGAAATGATAAAGTATTTGGTATAAATAATGCTATTGAGGTTGATTTATACAGTCAGGTAGCTTCTGAATCTTCTGGATTCCGGCAAATATCAGGAACCGGTGGCCAGATGGACTTTATATATGGAGCTTTTCGTTCAAAAGGCGGTAAGGGACTAATCTGCATGAGCTCAACTGCTACTTTAAAAGATGGTTCCGTAGTATCTCGTATTCGTCCCACCTTATCGCCGGGGACTATTGTTACCGTACCGCGCACTTTGAATCATTATGTAGTTACTGAGTACGGTGTAGCAACTATGAAAGGTAGGACCGTATGGCAGCGAGCAGAAGAATTAATCAACATCGCTCATCCGGATTTCAGAGATGAATTAATAAAAGAAGCTGATAAGATGCACCTCTGGCGTAAAACCAATAAAGATGACCTCTAGGATGGACTTTCCCATGACCTAGGTATGGTTTTTGCGAAATAAAAGGATTTTAAGAGATTCTATGAGAATTAGGTTATGGGGTGATTTTATGACAGCTAACAATCCTTTTTTTGAGAGAAAGTTTGACTGCCCGGTATGTAAAACTAAGTTTACTTCCCTGGCCGTTCGTAGTTCAAGAGTTTATGTTGAACGCAAAGAGGAAGATTTCCATGTTATTTATCGGGGAGTAAGTCCCTTGCATTACTCTATTATAGTTTGCCCTGCTTGCTATTATGCTGCTTCTACTAATGGCTTTTCTAAGGAAATAAAACCTGCACTTCATGAAAAACTGCTACAGGCTTTATACCAATTGAGACCAAAATCAGCCATTAAATATAACCAGGAAAGGGACTTACAGAAAGCTCTGGATTCATTTAAGCTGGCTGTTCGCTCGGCCCAGTTAAAACAGGTGCCAGCCGGTGAATTAGCCGGGTTGTTTATGGGAGCAGCCTGGATGGCACGAGAAGCCGATAATCAGGAACTGGAAAGCGTCTATCTAAAGGAAGCATTGGACCATTATCTGGAGGCTTATAATAAAGATTTTCAGTCGATTGGTAATATGAGTGATTTACAGGCAACTTACCTGATTGGTGAGTTGTACCGTCGTAATGGTAATAATAAAGAAGCTGTAAACTGGTTTAATCGGGTGATAGTACATAAGTATATTAAGCAAAACCCGCAAATAGAAAAACTGGCTCGGGACCAGTGGGCTTTGGCTCGGGAGCAAGCTCAATTACAGCCTGATTCTGAGAGTGGGACTGTTGCTGCTATCCAGCCTGAGGAAAAGCCGAAGAAGGAAGCTAATACAGCTCCGGCCAGTACTACCAGGAAAATTACGCCTCCGCGGAGATCCAGTATGCAGATGCTGGCTAATTTATATCTTGACCAGATTGATTGGCTTACCGGGATTGTTAATAACGGCTATAACAGCACCAAAACCCTGGTTAGCAAAGAACAAGTTCTTCGTGCCCTGCTAGATGCAGTTATTATAAACCTGGATAATAACTTACCCCAGCAATTCGATAACGAAGAAGAACTGAAAGACCTTTTTGGTGAGTTGCTAACCGGGAAATAGACACTTTATATCTCCACCAGGACGGCCTCATCGATGCCGAAGAAGTAGAGGTGGCTTTCCTTGACCTTTTTACCCTGGATAGTCTCCAGGGCTTCTTTGTACAGTTTTAACTGGGGTCGGTAAAAACTTATTAGCTCTTCCCGATTATCTTCAGTTATATAATCAGTTTTAAAATCTACCAGTACAATTTCATCGCCTTCATAGAAGAAGAGGTCAATAACCCCCTGAACCAATAATTTTTCATCAGGAGCGGTGGCTATATCCATTATTTCAACAGCCGGACGTAGTTGGTTAAAAGGCACTTCCCTTTCCACTTTCGGGGCGTTAAGTATCCTCTGCCCCAGAGGTGAACGGAAAAAGCGAGATATTTTAGTAGTATTTACAGTTTTAGCTTCATCCCCCAGAAGCATCTCCTGTTTTACCATCATTTCCACCTGTTTGCGAATTGCCCGCCAGTCCTGGACCTCGGTAAAATCAAGGTGTTGCATAACAAAATGCATTATACTGCCTTTCTGTGCCGGGGTTAATTCTTGTACTCCTTCCACAAAGCGGGGCCGGGTGATCAAAGCAGGCATTTCCATCCCCATTAATGCAGGCTCTGCTTGTTCAGCTTGAAGCTGGGAAACTGTCACTTTGGAGGGAATCCTTTCTGCTTGCTCAAACTGGTATTGCCAGCTTAAGCGCTGTGATACCAGTTCACAGTCATTACTAGCTTTATACTGTTTTACCTGTTCATGAAAAGAATTAAGCATTTCATTCGCCTTAGTATTAAGGCTACCGATATTGCTTCGTTTAAGAATTTCTACCTGCCACCGGGAAGGGTGATTTTGCAAATCTTCCTCATTCCAGGTGACCTCCTCAGTTAGTCCGCGCAAAGGTGTCCCATCCGGGTGGCGCATTAAAACCGGGCCAATCCAATCCAGAGGGTTTCTACCCCGGGCCAGGTTAAACGGAGTAGGTGCATTACTCCACTTGCGGGCACTGTTTTCCACGTCCCTTACCGAGCCTATCATTATTAGTTTGTGTCGGGGTCTGGTACAGCCCACATAAAGTATACGCATTTCTTCGGATAAGTTTTCCAGGTGAATTTTATTCTTAATGCTAACCCGAGCTATAGTTTCATTTAAACTGCGCAGGTCAGGGTTGACATACCTGGGGCCGATGCCTAAATCTTTATGAAATAATATCCGACTACTGCTGTCACTGAAGTTAAATTGTTTACCTAATCCAGCCAAAATCACTACCGGAAACTCCAAACCTTTACTGCGGTGAATACTCATAATCCTGACCAAGTTTTCATTTTCACCCAGAATCCGAGCTACTCCCATATCTGCGCTGCGGGCCTGAATCTTATCTATATATTTAATGAAATTAAACAGACCTTTTATAGATGCTTCCTGAAATTGGTGAGCCCGGTCCAATAAAGCCTTTAGATTAGCCTGCCGTTGCCGTCCCCCGGGCATAGCTCCGGCATAGTAATAATAGCCGGTTTCCTGAAGTAATTTCCAGATAAATTCATCCATAGGCAGATAGCGGGCTTCTTTTTTCCAGCGGGTCAAGTCTTCCATAAATTTTTGCAACTTATCTTTCAGTTCATTATCATGTTTAATCAGGTAGGCTTCTATGGCTTCATAGTAGCTCCTGGCCTGGCTTTGTATCCGTATCTCAATCAATTCGTCCAAGGTAAACCTTGCAATGGGTGAACGCATAACACTTAGAAGAGGAATATCCTGGCGCCGATTATCAATAAGGCGGAGAAGGTTAATTACCAGGATGATTTCAGTGGATTCAAAATATCCGCTGCCCAAATCAGCATAAACCGGAATGCCTTCAGCAGCAAAAACATCCCAAAAGGCGGTGATAGTGTTGCGGGTACTACGCATTAAAACTACCATATCCCGATATTCCAGGGGACGATAGTTTTTTAATTTATGGTCATAAATCGGCTGCCCCAGTAATTCCTTGATTTTCTGGGCAGCCAGGTAAGCTTCTATTTCGGTATCCCCTACCTGAGCCAATTCATCGTCATCATCTCCCCGGTTTTTATCGATTAAATAGACATCAACCGGCCATTCTCCGGCATCACTATTTTCAAATCCGGGGTAAAGGGCAGCCTGCTCATCATAGGTGATTTCCCCCAGATAAGGGGACATTATGTGGGTGAAAATATAATTAGCCCCATTTAGAATTTCTTCCCGACTACGAAAATTAATACTTAAATCAATACGCTGTTTAAGTTTTTCGTCAGATCCCCGGAACTCCTCCATTTTTTGAATAAACAAGGTCGGATCAGCCAGGCGAAAACGGTAGATACTCTGCTTAATATCACCTACCATAAAAACATTGTTATTGCGTTTAATACAATTTATAAGGGCCTCCTGAACCTCGTTACTATCCTGGTATTCATCAACGAAAATATATTGATATTTTTCCCGGTAGTCATTGGCAGCTTCCGGGTTAGATAATATAGTCAAAGCATAATGTTCCAGGTCATTGAAATCCAAGATGTTTTTATCGGCTTTGCGTTTCTGGTATTCCTCCCCGAAATCTATTATCAGTTGAGAAAATCCCTTCATTAAAGGATATAACTCATTAAGGTCCTGTAAAAGCTGGGCCGGTTCTTTAAACAAAAATTCATTACCTGCTTGCCTGATTAGTTCTTTACCTTCATTCCGCAGCTTTTGAGCCTTGTTTTTCAGGTTGCTATCAACATCCTGCCCTACCCGAGGCAGGCGAGAATGGTTAACGCTACTTAAACTGGTATAAAGGTCAAAAATATTACCCTGGTCCAGGACTTGGAGTAATTCCTCAGCTATTCCGGTATCATCAAGCAAAACATCGACATATACTGCTGGCCCATGCGGGCAGTAGCAGAGCTGTAAGGCTTCCTGGAAAAGGTCAGCCGCAGCTTGTACCTGGACAGCAATTTGCTCTTTTATGTTACTGACCCATGGGCATTTCGAAAACTCTTGTTCCCCCAGATTAAAATCGCCAGCTCTGTCCTCAAGCCATTGCTCAGGGTAAGGTTTACATTGGGCAAATTCATAGGCTCGTAAAACCAGGTCTTGCAAACTTTGGTCACTGCGACTGCTACCAAAGGACTCCACCAGCTGTAGAAAAATATCCGTTTCTTTTTCATAACAGGCCTCAAAAAAATCTTCCAAAGTTTCCATTTTAATTAAATCACTTTCCATACTATCGCTGATGCGAAAACCAGGGTCTATTCCTACCAGGTGAAAATAGCGGCGTATAACATCAGTACAAAAAGCATGAATAGTGCTGATGGAAGCCTGGTTCAAAAGTTTTAGCTGTCGCCGCAAGTGCTGTTCATTTTCCGGATTGCTCTCCAGTTCTGATTGTAGCGCATTGCTAATCCTTTCCCGCATCTCCCCCGCCGCTGCCTGGGTAAAAGTTACTATTAACATACGGTCTATATCAACACCATCTTCTAAGACCAATTTAATTATACGCTCCACTAAAACCGCAGTTTTGCCTGAGCCTGCCGCCGCTGCTACCAGGAGGTTGCAGTCCCGGGCTTTAATCGCATTTTGTTGGGCTTCAGTCCAAGTCATCTGGCCTCCACCTCCTGTTCAGCCCTTATTTTTTGGATAGCCTCATTAGCTTTTAATGGGGGCAAGTTCCGGTAGTTATTTCCGGGTAACTGTCGGTCAAACTGGCAAATGGAGAGGTAAGGGCAAAAATCACAGCCAGTTTGATTTTGCATTTTATAAGGTTCAATTTTCACTTTTCCCCCTACCAGTTCCTGGCTAACCTTTTCTAATAGATTGTCGATATGCTGGAGCAAATAATTAAAATCTTCTTCATTTAAGACCGAAGAATTAGCGTAAAAGCTGTCATCTTTTTTTAGTCCGACTGGAATGATGTCAGAATGCCCTGTGGTAATTTCCCGGTCCATCTCCCTGACAATGTTCACATTTTCCAGTACCAACCCTCGCAATTTCAGTTCTTTGGCCAGCTGTTGTTCAATTACTTCTTTAATCTCAGTTTCAGTCTTAATCAAGGGGTCATCTATTTTAAAGTAAAAAATCCCTGCCGGTTTGAGCTCTGGTTGCTCCAATACCCGCTTACCAGCTAAAACAGCTCGTAAATAGATGAGCAACTGCAGGCTTAATCCATAATAAGATTCAGAGAGATTTAACTCTTTATTTCCGGTTTTATAATCTATTATTCTTATATAGCCGGCATCTTCCTGATTCAGAATATCTACCCGGTCTATACGTCCTTCCAGGTAAACCTTCTCACCGTTCTCTAATTCAATTGCTAGAGCAGGCAAAGTACCACCTGCTCCAAATCTTATTTCATATCCCAGCGGGGTAAAGCCGCCTTTTTTAATATGCTCACTCACTGTCCAAGCCGCCCGGCGTCCTATCCTTTTCAGGCGTTGGCCCAAGTAACGATAGCGATTATTGCTTAAAAACACCCCTTCCCCTTGTGAAGAAATCATTTCGTCCATAACCGAGTCCATCAACAACTCGCAATCTTCCCGCTCAATCCCCTGCCATTTTCCGGGTCGCTGTTCTATTTGCAGGGCTAATTCCAGCAGTGAATTATGAAATAATTCTCCAATATCAGGAGCCTGAACTGAAAACTCTTTCCTTTCTCGGGGCGAAAGACCGTAATGAATGAAATGAGCAAAAGGACAGGCAATAAACCGTTCCAGGCGAGTGACACTGCCGCGCAGTGGAAATTTATATAGCTGCCGGGCTTGCCTGGGGCTAATACTATCGACTTGATTACGGTGGAATAAGGCTTCCAGCACATTATGGCAATGCTTTTGCCATTGGTCTTGCCGGCGGTACCAGTTGTAAACATCCCACCAGAAATCCTCGATTGGTTTATGGTCCACATAAAGCCGCAGGTTTTCAATCAGGTGTTTAAAGCTGCTCCGGGGGCGAGCTACCATCTGTAGTTGCCTGTGCCGGTCATTTATAAGACCACTATCTATTTGTATTTCGGGAAAGAGATAGCAGAAACGGTCCAATATTAATGAGGGACGTAAAGCCTGACCTTCACTATCGGCGGTAGCATAGGACAGGAAAAGCTTTTGCTGGCACTTGGCCAATGCATTGTAAATTAAGAAGTTCTCCTCGGCAACCTGCATCTCCCGGCTTTTTGCAAGCTCCATCCCCTGATTGGTTAAATAATCAACTTCATCAGTAGATAATATACTTTCTTGGGATTTGGTTGACGGAATTATGCCATCATTTACCCCCAGAATAAATAAGGCCTTAATGTCATGGCTTTTAGAGCGCTGGATATTACCCACCAGTACCTGGTCCACGGTGGTAGGAATAATACCCAGTTCATGGGAAGAGAACCCTGACTCCAGTACCTTTATATACTCTCTTAAGGTACCCTGCTGATTACCCAGGATTTCCACCATTTGGTCAAAGGTCTCAATTACTATATTCCAAATCTGGGTATACTCATTAACTACTTCATACAGCCCTTGTGTCCATAATTTTTCTACCCAACTCTGGAGTTTCTCCTGAACCCCCAAGTTTTCCAGATAGTCATATAGCACCCTGGTAATACCGGCAAAAGTACTTTCACCCGCTATAGCTGTTTTCATTTCTTCTAGAGGAGTAATAACGGCTTCTCGCCAATGGTTTAATTCCTCCAGTTCGTCTTTCTCTCCCCAGGTGAAGGCTTTCTTCCAGCGGGAACCCCGAATACCATTACCCAGCACATAGTTTTCCAGTTTCTCGCAGGACTCATCATCTAAAACTCCTAAACCCGTTTTCAGACAGCGAAAAACGTCTTCATAGAGGTAACCCCGCTCCACGCCATACAATGATGCTAATATGAACTCAATAATGGGATTATCCATAATATCCTTTTTCTGGTCCATAAAAAAGGGAATGGCATATTCATGGAAAATTCTTTTTATCAAAGCACTGTAACTACCAAGGTCGTTACAGATTACAGCAATATTCTTCCAACGGTATCCTTCATCGCGCACCAGGCCAATCACTCGGGCAGCCAGGTCTTCAACTTCACTTTCGGGATTGGCAGCAGCAAAAATGCTCAGACGGTTAACTGGTCCTCGGTGTTTTCTGCTGGGGTAAGCATATAATTCTCGCTCCAGGTGTAACAGTTCTCTATCCTTAAACTGGTCAGCAGCAGTACCATCAACATTTATCAAGTGAGTAGTTATTCCATTATTTCGTGCCATTTCATTAAGAGCACGGTAAGTTCTCCGGGACAAAACGAAGAGGTCTTCATCTCTGCGCTCTTTATTATTATTCAGAGTAAGGCTGATGGTAGTTTCGGGACACACAGTTATGAGTTGCTCTAAGATTCTCAGGCTCTGAGGAGAGAAAGTAGCGAAATTATCTATCCATATTCGGGAATTGGATAAATAACGACTGGATGGCATCTTATCTATGAAAAGATTAATATAGTCTTCGCTATCAATATAACGCTCTTGCAGATAATCGTTAAAATACTGGTAAATCAGGCTCACATCGTGTAGTTTTCGACTCAGCAGGGAGTCATCATCAATGCTATCCTGCATTTGCTTGATGGCGTCGATAGTAATCGCTCTTTGTTTTAAACTGGCCAAAAAATCCATTAACTCATTGACAAATCCGCTTTGGCGGCAGGAATTATTATAAACCAGCAATTCCCCTTCCAGCTGGTCCATAACCCGGCGTAATACCATGTTCCTTCCCTGTTCATTAAGCATAATCCGGGTTATACCACCGGTCTCGTTAAATACCCTTTGCGCCAGCCGGGTGAAACTAAGTATTTCCAGCTGCATAATGCCTTCCAGTCCGGTTTTATCCATAAAATCTCGTTCCGCCTGCAGGGTATATTGTTCCGGGACCAGTAATATTAAATTTTCCTGGCTATGGGCATCTAAAATATGTTGATGAATTTCATTATATATGTAATAGCTTTTACCTTTGCCAGCCCGCCCGGTAATAAATCGTAAAGCCATCTTAATATCCCCTTAAGTTAATGCTACGGCATAGGGTTTGTTAACAATATTCTATCTTGAGCTTTAATAATCCTGCCTCTGGACTTATTGCTTATCTTGGTCAGCAACTTTATAATAGAACAATAGCAATATTCATAAGGAGCGTTATTCGTGACTATTGGACTCATTATTTTAGCAATTGCCTTAATTCTTATCGCCTACGCCTACTTGTCTTATAAAAAGGAAGCTCGGAACCTATTCTTATTAAAGCAGGAAGACCTGGTCAGTTATTATATAGACCTGGTTGATAACCTGCTACCCGTACCATTCTGGAGTGCCCTGATAGGCATAGCCCTGCTGGTGGTTGCCATTATTATAATCCTGGTCAGCTTACCGTTTATATTTTAAAAGGGAGGATAAGGTACGAATATTCGGCCTCCCGTCTATTTTTTGCCAAACCTAATCTTCATTTTTACCGGTTAAAAGCTTGGCCAGTTGTTTTTTACCCATCCGATAACAGATAAAATCGCCACTTATTATTACCAGCAGGAACAGAATAATTCCAATACTGAACTGAAATGTTGGGCTTAAAGTAGAAAAAACCGGAAGGAATTTAGCATAATAAGGAAAAGACAACAGGGCAAACATTAGCCCTACCGTTATAGTTAAAATGAACATAGCAGTCAAAGTTTTGGCACTGCGAGCCGAACGATGGGAACGTGAAGAACCACCTTGAGGAAGACCCATTTCAAAATTAGGACCAAAAATATCCAACAACAGGCAAATTGATGAAAATAGAGAAATTGACAGTACAAGTACTGTTATAGTCAAATACCAGGGATACATAGGTACTCCCGGAATCAGGTAAAGCACTAAAAGCGTCACTCCCGAACTTAGCAAACTGGGAATCGAGGTAGATAAGAGCTTGGCTCGGTAGAGGGCGGCGGGTTGTAGCGGTGACTGCTGTAGTACCCACCAGGAGCCACTTTCCATACTTAAGGCATAGGCTGACAGGTTGGTTCCAATTTGAGCGGTAATAAGCAAAAGCATGAATAAAAGTAATCCCCGGGTAAAA
The DNA here is from genome assembly GCA_012839665.1 of Gelria sp. Lineage (GTDB taxonomy): Bacteria > Bacillota > Syntrophomonadia > Syntrophomonadales > Syntrophomonadaceae > UBA4844. The sequence continues at coordinate 16,082 of DUMX01000080.1, read as the reverse complement.
CTGGCCTGGCCCTCTGTAGCTGAGGCCAGGTTAAAACCCATAAACCCCATTATTATCAGCACTACCAGCAGATTATACCAGACTAATGGTAATCGCTTGAAAGTGAGCACATCTTTCTTAACAATTCCACCCAAACCACTAAAAAGCCTGGTTCTTCTGGTTCTATTTGAGCTGGAGCGCCGGGTGGGAGCGTAATCGTGGCTAAAAGACCACCCGGAAATAAAGCTACGCTTAGCCAGGGACAATGTAGTCCAAATCATTACCAGCGTAAGCAGGATAAGAGGTAGAAGCGATTCTACCAATGAAAATGTGAAACCAGGAATAGTTAAAAGTAAGCTTTTGCTTATCCAAATATGGGGTAGCAAAGCGGTAGCCCCTGAATCCCAACCCGCAATAACCTGCAGCAAAGAACTCGGGTCTACCTGCATTCTCATAGTAAATGAACTATAATACTGAGAACCTAAGACTATTAATAAAATAAGCAGCATCGACCCTACCGTTAAAAACTGTTTCATTTTCTGAGAAGAGATGAGACCGCTTATCAGCAGCAGAAGTAATGAAGCCAGAGCGGTAAAAATAGCATTGGCCAGAAGCAGTGTAAAGAAAGCCATCAAATAATAGGCAGGTGGGGCTTCTACCCCTAAACCGTACCCGACCCAGAGCGCTCCGGTGAAAGGCAAAAGCAAAAGCAGATTCTGATTGAAACTATGTAAAAACTTGATCCCAAAGATGGAGCCTGTTGACAGCGGAGTAGCCAGCAAGAAAAACAAATCTTCAGATTCATAGAAATTTTGATAAATTACCCTGAACCCGGCCAGCAGTAACAACACAAAAATAGCTAAAGATGCACTGGCAATAAGGTTAAATTCCGCTATATACATCAATTTCGGGTTGCTCTCCATAACTGTCCTGATTAAGCGGGTAATTTTATATCCGCCACTGGCAATAAAAAAGGCCAGTATCATTGTAACCAGAATACCTATGCCCCCGCCCACAGCCTTTTTCAGTCCACCCTGAATTAAGTTGTTACGTAGGGCTAACAGGTCGTATTTTATAATTAAAGCTGCTTCCCGCACTTTATTCCTCCAACCCTTGCGAGATTTCTTCGTATTCAGCCCCACCAGTCAATTCCAAGAATAAATCTTCCAGGGTGAGCGTACTCCCATCTATCGACTGGTCATGATGAGTTTGTGTTCTCAGTTCCTCCATACTACCCAGGGCTAGAAGTTGACCATTCTGAATTATACCTATGCGGTCACACATTTTCTCTGCTATCTCTAATATGTGAGTAGACATAAAAACAGTAACCCCTTTTTGACAAAGGGTGTGCAATAAATCCTTAATCATGCGGGCACTCCTGGGGTCAAGTCCTACCGTAGGTTCATCCAAAAAAAGCACCCGGGGTTCATGCAACAAGGCAGCTATCAGCGATATTTTTTGTTTCATGCCGTGGGAAAACCCGCCCATGAGCTCATCCGCCCGGTCGCTCAGGTTAAAAATCTCCAGCCAATGTTGGCTTTGCCGTTCTGCCGTAGTTCGATCCATACGGTAGATGTCAGCAATAAAGGATAGAAATTCACGGGGAGAAAGTTTTTCGTAGAGGTTGGGCTGGTCAGGTACATAAGCGAGCAGTGATTTGGCCTGAACCGGATTACGATGAACATCAATTCCATCTAAAAAAACGTGACCCTGGGTAGGGGTTAAAATCCCTGCCATCATTTTAATGGTGGTAGTTTTACCAGCACCATTGGGGCCTAAAAAGCCAAACAGTTCCCCACTTTTAACTTCCAAGTTAAGCTGATTTACTGCAGTTAATTTGCCATAATATTTAGTTAGATTCACTGTCCTAATCATATTTTCCCATCCTCTTCCGGGTTAAGTATGTATGAATATGAATTCAGGGTTGATAGAAGTGTGACCAGGAAAAGTTTCTTTACTACATGTCTCTTCCTGCCCGAAGTTAGTTTACTTCGTTCTTATTCTTATGTCAAACCGCCCTCCCCTATCTATTTTTTCCCTACCCCCCTTTACAAAATTAAATTATCCATATATAATAAATTGTACTAACTGTACTATTAGTATTAGTACGGATATTATGGAAAGGAGGGGCTTCATGTTTGAACTGGATTTTCGTAGTCGTATACCTATTTATGAACAATTGGTAGATAAGATTATCGAGCTTATTATAAATAATGTCTTGAAACCAGATGAGCAATTACCGTCTGTCCGGGTTCTTGCCAGTGAACTTACCATTAATCCTAATACCATCCAAAAGGCTTATCGAGAGTTGGAATATCAAGGCTATATTTATTCGGTTCCCGGTAAAGGTAGTTTTATCAAACCTGCTGTATCCGGGGATAATACGGCTCGCCTGCAAAGCCTGGAAGATGAGCTTAACCGAATTATAACTGAAATGCGTTACCTGGGTATGCCCCCCGATGAAATCGTCACCAGGGTTAATGACCTGCTATCCAAAGATAAGGGAGGTAAGATGAATGATTGAAGTAGAAAATGTGAGTAAACAATTTGAAGACCTGGAGGCTTTGCGAGACGTAAGTCTGACAGTGCACAAGGGTTCCATTTATGGATTGGTTGGCTCCAATGGTGCAGGCAAAACAACTATGCTAAAACTCCTGGCTGGAATTTATAGACCAGATGCTGGCAATCTAATGATTGATTCTCAACCTGTATTTGAAAATGAAGCCTTAAAAATGCGCACTGTTTTTATTCCTGATAACCTTTATTTTTTCCTCAATTATACCATTCAAGATATGGCTGATTTTTATGCCAATATTTATCCACAGTGGAACAACCAGCGCTATTTGAAACTGGCCAATGTTTTTAATATTGAAGTAAAAAGACGGATAAGGACCTTATCTAAAGGCATGCAAAGGCAGGTAGCTTTATGGTTGGGTCTGGCCCTTATGCCTGATGTAATGATACTTGATGAACCCCTGGATGGATTAGACCCGGTAATGCGGCAAAAAGTAAAAAATTTAATTATTCAAGATGTAGCTGAACGGCAAATGACCGTTATAATATCTTCTCACAATCTTCGCGATTTGGAAGACATCTGCGACTATATCGGTATTTTGCATCAGGGAAAAATGATTATACAAAAGGATTTAGATGACCTTCGGGCTGATGTTCATAAGATTCAGGTAGCCTTCAGTGGTGAAATACCTCCGGCCTTGCTGGAACAAACCCAGGCCCTTTATCATGAACAAAGAGGTAGTGTATTAATACTTATTGTACGTGGTACCTACAGTGAAATCATCAGTCATATGCAATCCTTTAATCCAGCAGTTCTGGATATTTTACCCCTTACCCTGGAGGAAATATTTATTTATGAAATGGGGGATAACGGTTATGAAATCAAAAACATCCTTTATTAATCGCGGAATATTGCGCAATGATTTTAAAAGATATACCTGGATTGGCATAGTATATCTTCTGGGTTTACTATTAACGGTTCCCTTGCAGTTGGTAATGATTTTTAGCCGGCCGGAAGAAGTAAAAATGTACTATGATGCTTCCGTCTATTTACGAGCATTGCAGTTGGATTATTCTCCGCTCTCCTTAATTTTAATATTAATAGTTCCGGTATTGGCCGGGCTCTTATTATTTCGCTATTTACAGGCCAATATTGCTGCAGATATGACACATGCTCTTCCTATTAAACGGGCAACACTGTATAACACCCATATTGTAGCTGGTCTTACTTTGTTGTTTGTACCTCTAGTTATTACAGCCCTGATTACCTGGGCCGTGGTGGCCGGATTAGGGATTGACTTTGTACAAGGTAAAGACATTCTCTCCTGGTTAAATGTTTGCCTGCTCATGAACCTGGTCCTCTTTTTAAGTACGGTTGTTGTAGGAATGTTTACCGGGTTATCTACCTTACAGGGGCTATTAACCTATATCCTACTCCTGGTTCCGGCCGGGTTATCTGTACTAGTCCTACATAGCCTGAAGATGCATGTTTACGGTTTCCCCTATGACTTGTATGCTGCCGCCAATCTGGATAAACTCTCACCCTTGTTAAGGATACCGTCATCGGGGAGTATTCCCCTATCAACTGGTGAATTAATATTTTATATTTTGCTTTGTATAGCCCTGTATTTAATCGGCAGGTATCTCTACCAGCAGCGTAAAGTGGAAAGCGCCGGCAATGCTATTACTTTTACAGTGCTACGTCCGATATTTAAGTACTGTGTAACCTTTTGTACCATGCTTTTGCTCGGCAGTTATTTTTACAGTACCCAGGAAAATATTATCTGGACTTATTTTGGCTATCTCCTGGGTGCAGGAATAGGTTATTTTCTAACGGCAATTTTGCTGGAGAAGTCAATAGCTGTTTTTAAATGGCAGCAGGTCAAGGGCCTGGGGGTGTATACCCTGGTTATTATCGGTCTGATAGGTTTGCTTCAGGTTGATATAATTGGTTATGAGAAAAGGTTGCCAGAAATGAGTCAGGTAGAAAACGTTTATATGGATACCCATTTTCATCCTTTAATATATAAGGCTGCAATGCATAATGGAACTAGTGTTAAACCGCACCTGGCATTGTTCAAAGATAAGGACAATATTGCTAATATTTATAACCTGCATCAGGAAATCATAGCCCATCGGGGTGAAGAAAAAGGGGTCATTATACCCCGGGCTATTAATCAAAAAAGAGTTAGCCTGGCTTACCAGCTAAAGGACGGCAGTTGTTTTTACCGGAATTATACGATTAATTTTGCTAAATATAAGGAACAGTTAAAACCTATTTATGAGTCTCGGGAACATAAAATCCATCAACATGAGTTGCTCCGGGTAAATTTGGATGATATCAAGTTGGTAGAAATTAATAGCCAAAACGGTAATAAGAGCGTTAGTATTTCTGATAAAGAAATGCTACAACAAGCTGTAGCAGTTTTGCGAAATGATATTTACGATCAGAGTTATGAAGATATGACTATAAATAAAAGACCTGCCTGGGGCGATATTATGGTTACGATAGCCTATGATAAAAACCAACCACCTGCTATGCCCGATGTAGCTATGGTTGCTGATAACAGTACAATCAGGACAGAGAAAAACTACTATCAAATATATTTGCCATGGGAAAAATCGTACATGCATTTTGAACGCTGGCTGCAAAGTACCGGACTATATAATCAGGCTCGCATACTTCCGGACGAAGATATCAGCTATGCCCTTATTGATTATGTCCCTGATGGCATTGACAGAGCTACCTATCGCAATCTAAGAGAAAAAGGATTGAATGAAGAATTGTTTGAAGAAAAGCCGGGAATATTAAAAATTTCCGATTCCGCACAATTGGAGTTATGCTTGCAAAATTATCGGGATTATTCTTATAGTGAACAGGCCGTCTATTTGGTAGTATTCAAACTTAAAAACGGAAACTCTTTTTCCGGATTATTCCCGCAGGCAGAGGCCCCTGATTTTCTAACAGAACATTTTGCCCAATAATAAATTAATGGGGGGTGGCAAACTAAACGTTGCCACCTTCTTCCCATTCTAACCAGATAATGGCGGTTAACCAAGGCCACTATATCTATTATAATGAAGCCGAAGCCGATAACATAAGGAGGGATAAATAACACCAGCAGTAGTTATCCTATCATCTATCGCAACATTATAGGAGGAATTGTCTATGTTTATAAAAAGATCTAAAACATCTGTAGCTATAATAACCGCTTTGGTATTTGTTTTATCATTGGTTTTCAGTCTTCCACTGCTGGCTACTGCTGATGACAGCTTTACGGTTAATTTTACGGCCAGTAAACTATCTCCACAGGATACAGTAATACAAATGGACTTCAGCAAAGGTTTTGACCGCCAGTTGGAAAATGATTTGGCCAAAATTCATGTATCAGATAAAACTACTGGAGGAAACATAACTTATTCAGACTATAAATATACTAAGGAAGGCCAGCAAGAAAATAAAATCCGGCGCCTGGAGCTATTTTTCAACAACTTAAATGCCGGTACCACCTATGTTATTGAGTTGGATGCCGACTTTACGGCCAATAATGATACTACCCTGGGTAAGAAGCAAAGCTTTGAATTTACCACTACTGCCCCGGTCGAGCAGCCAGTGGAACCTGAGCCGGAAGAACCTGTTACTCCTGAACCCGAGGAACCGGTAGTAACTGAGCCAGAAGAAATAGCAAAGGTAGAGCTTAAAGACATAAGCGGTCACTGGGCAGAAGATATTATTGTGGAAATGGTAAATTCAGGTGTTATTTCAGGTTATCCTGATACTACCTTTAAACCCGACAAAAAGATAACCCGGGCAGAATTTACTACCATGCTGGTAAAAGCCTTTAAATTAGAAGCTAAGACTGGTAAGGATTTCGCCGATATCACCAATCATTGGGCCAAAGATGATATTATAACTGCTGTTGCCCATGGTATTGTGAGCGGGTATGATGCCAATAGTTTTGGACCAGATAACAATATTACCCGAGAACAGATGACAGTCATGATTATAAAAGCAGCACAGCTAAATGAAAATGAGTACGAAAGTAAGCAGTTTATCGATAACGACAAAATATCTTCCTGGGCTACTGAGGCTGTAGCTATAGCCAATCAGCACCAAATAATTGTAGGTTACCCCGATAACAATTTCCAGCCTCAGGGTGAAGCTACTCGGGCGGAAGCTACTACAGTAATAATTAAAGCTCTACAAGTTAAATAATTCTTCGCAAAAACAAACTACGGTACTCCGGTACCGTAGTTTGTTTTATCTTGCTCCTTTTAATCTATCAACAGTATCCTGGCTCCGATTGCCAGCAGAGCAATGCCCAACAAATCCAGGTAATGAAACTCATACTTTTTCATTCCGAAAAGACCCAGGCTGTCTACCAGTACAGCAGTTAGTATTTGGGCTACGATGATGGCGGTGGTAGCATTTCCTACCCCTATTTGAGGTATGGTGCGCACCACCAGGTAGATTATTATGACGTTTAATATCCCGCCCAAAAATGCCCACCAGGGAACCGAATTCATTTTGGCATAGTTACTAAAACCCATCCCCAGAATCAGGATAATAATCAGAGCCGCCAGACTACCTATGACATGTACCAGGAGGGTAGACTCCCATACTCCGATAATTTTACCCAGAGCTGCATTAAACGTACCCTGCAAGGCCATGGCAGACCCGGACACAGCTGCCAGTATTAAGTAAAGCCAGTTCACCAAATAAATCTCCTTTGTTTTTCTCTTTAGTTTCCGGAAATCTAACAGCTTTTATTCTTAAATAAACGTGGCTATAAGAATTATTGCCATCCCCAGCCAAAATCCCCACCAGCGGCTGCGCGGGTCTTTAGCCCGGGCTTGAGGCCACAATTGGAAAAAAACCAGGTATATCATAATCCCGGAAGCTAACCCCAGAAGAAGAGGTAATAAATTCGGTAGAAAGGCTACTGCCAGTAAACCGATAACCGTACCCAGGGGTGTAATTAGTCCCACCAGTAGAATTTGCCCCAAAACACGAAGTTGTTTAATGCCCGCCATAAGTAAGGGGGCTGCGATAGCCATTCCCTCAGGAATGTTATGTATTCCTATACCCAGAGCTATTACCATACCGGTGCGGGCTTTCATTTCACTGCCCAGAGCAATGGCCATTCCTTCAGGGAGGTCGTGCATGGCTATACCCAGCATAATCATATAGCCCAGGGCTACCAGTGAATCGCGGGCTTCTGATCGGTTAAACACCTGCCGGTCAAAAATGGCCAGGATAAAAAGTCCCAGCACCATTCCTACCAGAGCTTTGAACCAGCCACCAAAAATAAGAGCCGAAGGCAGCATGTCAAAAAGAACTACAGCAACCATTACCCCCGAGGCCAGACCCAAAAAAATAGCCAGACTGCTATTGTCCCAACGTTTTTTTACAAAAAGTAATATTGCCCCCAGAGCAGTACATGCTCCGGCGGCAATACTAATTCCCAAAACCTGACTTATACCCATATCCTGCCCCACCAACCTTTTCCTTTATTATTAAAGTCTATGAGGCACAAATAGAATTTAGCTATTTAATAAGGTGCCAGGCACTTAAGTTGTTAAGTTATTGCTTAACTACCCGGTGATAACCGGCTATTAATGTTAAATCAGGATAGGGGTAAATAGCTACCCCGGATAGTAGAAAATTTAAACAAATAGCTGTATAGCAGCACTAGCAGCATCATCCAAGTAGGCATAAACATCCATTACCTCAATGCCGGGCAGTAATTCTTCCGGTTTAAAACCCATAATCTCCATAGACAATTTGCAGGCACAGAAATGTACATCTTTTTTACGAGCCCCTTCTAGAAAATCCCGCAGGTGGGGGGTATCTTTTTCATCCATCATATTAAGAAGCATACTTTTACCTATTCCCGCCATGTTCATTTTCGAAAGAGGTAGTTCTTCAGCTTCCGATGGGGTAAAGGAAGCAAACATTCTTTCGTAGGTATTCTTATCCCGGAGATTAAGTTTCTTTGGGTCTCTGAGAATAAGGAGTCCCCAGAAGGCACAGAAGATAGTGACTGACATTCCCTTTTCCCTGGCTCCATTAGCCAGTATAAATGCTGCCAGGCATTTATCATAGTCACCGCTGAAAAGCAGAATATTAAGGTGTTTCTTTTCATTATCCATATATTCTATCTCCTTTTGGCAATAATCTAACGTTAGACCTTCCTGCTTATATTAGCGATAGACAATCGAGGTCATCATCTCTATCCCCATCCCGAACTATGTGCAAACGTTTTTCCCCATCATAATCTGTGGCTATATAGGCACCACCAACATTTTCCTCTTCAACTATCTGTTTTAGTTCCTCCACCGTAATCCGGCGTCCGTCTGTCAATTCAATATTTACTATCATGCCATGTTCATTTCGATTTATAGCTGTAATTCCCAACACTGGTCTACCCCCTCTTATTACGTCTCTTAATATTATGTTTCAACTAAACCGGATTTATCCGAATTAAACAAAGATGAGAAATAGACTTGTACCTCTGTCCCAAGTTTAGGCATAATTTAATTATAGATTTCATATTTTTCAACAAAGGGGGGTATTTTAGGGATGGATAAGAAACTATCTATCGAGGTGAAAGGACTGGGGAAAGGGCTATTGTTGACGCTGGTCCTTGGTTTACTAGTTACACCGCTGATTTATTTTACCGGAATAAAAGAGACTATTATGCCCACGCTGGGTAATCTGATTATGGCCGTGGGTATATTCTATTGCAGCTGTTATGTTAGTAAAGCCCACGGCAGTAAAGGGCTGGTCCGGGGCATTAGCATGGGGTTAGTTTTTTTCATATTTATGCTTATAGCAACTATTGTTTTTAATTCTTCCCTGATTAGTTTTAAAACTTTCCTGTATACCTTGTCCCTTTGCCTGATTGCCGGCAGTTTGGGGGGTATACTGGGTATTGGTCTTAGCGACCAGGCTATTTAGCTGATAATTAAAATACCTGGCCGGGAAAAGAGGTGTTTCCCCGGCTAATATTTTACTTGTTTAATAAACTTAAACACCATAACACCAATCCGCAAATTAATAATATGCAACCTATCTTTATTCGTAGATTGGGCATGGTATGAACCTCCTGTCCCCGGAGGGGTTGCTATGACCGATTATTTCAATGCATCGGCTTCCTTTCTTATAAACCTATTTAATAATCTTTAACAAGATACTTCTCAAAAAACTAGGGATTCTGAAATAATACACCCGCATCAGTATTCCCCCTTCACGCTGATTTCTTTTGTATAATATGAAATCAAACTTGAAAAGGTTACACTGTGTAAACAGTATTAATAATTGGTTTTGCCAACCTTTACTTGAAGGCATTCTTGGTGCTACCAGTACATTATTTTAGAAATTCCTTTATGTATTCCGGTAATTGCTTCCTTTCCAATAAGAGGACATCTTTGATAGGGATGCTGTTTTTAAACACTCTTCCGTAGTTCTTTTTTTCCAATCGCGAATCCAGAACTACTACTAATCCCCGGTCTTCTTCACTACGAATTAGTCTTCCTGTACCTTGTTTGAAACGAACGGCCGCATCCGGCAGCATGAAGTGCTGGAAACTATTTTTATTCTGCAGCCGGTAGTAGCGGTCAGCAGCGCTGCAATACGGGTCAGCAGGCGGCCTGAAAGGCAGTCGCACAATAACCACACATTTTAGGATTTCCCCCTTCAGGTCAATTCCCTCCCAGAAGGTTTCTAATCCCATTAAGACTGAACTGGGGCTGTTGCTAAACTCATCAACCAGATGGCTAAATTCCCCATCTTCATATTGAACTAGAAGTTTGATACCATTTGAGTCACAATCCGGTCGCAATAAGGCCGCTACATCTTTGAGCTGTCTGCGAGCGGTAAATAATACCAGGACCTGTCCGCCCATGGCAATAAACAGGTCTTCCAATACCCCGGCTACCGTTTCCGCAAAACTGCGTTCCCGGGGTTCCGGCATATCATTGATTATTAACAGCCGGGCCTGCTCCTCATAGTTAAATGGTGATTGTTGTAATAAAGTATTAACCCGCTCATCTTCATTGCACAAGTTTAACCCGGTCCGGTTTAAAAAATAATCAAAGCTCTCTTCAATCGCCAGGGTAGCTGATACCATCACCAGGCTCTCCAGTTTGTCGTAAAGCCTTTCATTTAGAACTTGTCCGGCATCTAATGCCGAAGATGCCACTGCTACTACCTGGCCCCGTTCACATTCCAACCAGGTAATTTTATCCTGCTGGTCAATATTTTCTTCCATAATTATGGCTGCCGTATCTGCATACTCGTAAAAGCTTTCTAAAATACTTTCCAGCTCATTACTTTCTTCTGTTTCTCTAATCTCATTATTAAGGGAATTAAGTTTGGAAATCAGGAGGTTAATGCTGTTTTGCCAGTCAAAGTACAAATCCATAGCCTGGTTTAGCCATTTCGCTTCCCGGTCTTGCCACTGTAACACCTGGGAGTAGCTATAGTCTTTTTCTGGTAATCCCCCATTAAGCATATTGAAAAAATTCCGAGTTAATCGGGAGTTACCATCGGCTAAATCCGCTATTTCGGAGAATAAACTGCTTAAGGCAGAATATTTTCCTCGCAGGTATTGCAGATAGCCGCGTTCACCTTTTTTATCTCGGGTAAATAGTAATTGCAGAGTCTCATTTATATCGGCCAGAGAGAAGCGCAGAGATAAGCGGTTAAAAGCCTCCCGGTCAAAGGTGTGAGCCTCGTCAATGATTAGATAACTGTACTTGGGTAAAATAATATTTTCCACCAGCATATCAGAAAGCAACAAGGCATGGTTGGTAATAATAAGGTCGGCTTTTTCCAGGCTTTTTAGCATTTTTAAACGAAAGCACTTGTCAGAATAAGGGCAACTATCCTTTAAACAGCTCTTACGGTCAGCAGCCACTATTCCCCATTTGCTCATCAAGGAACTATCTAAATCCAGTTCTTTGCGGTCACCGCTTTTGGTATCCTCGGCCCAACGTAGTATAGCTTCAATAAATCGCCGTTCTCCTGGTTCCAGCTTTTTCCTGCCTGCTACTATCCTCATATATTTATTCCAGCACAGGAAGTTTTCCCGGCCTTTAGCTTCCACGAAAACAAACTCCCCACCCAGTATCTTTTCCATATCAGGTATATCTTTTTCGGTTAACTGCTGCTGCAGGGCTCGGGTACGGGTGGATATTACCACTTTTTCTTTCTGTTCTTGAGCCCATAAAATTGCCGGAACCAGATAGGCATAAGTTTTCCCCACCCCGGTTCCAGCCTCTGAAACTAGAAATTCCCGGTCTGTAAAAGCGTTGGTAATGCTTTCTGCTAGTTTCACCTGTTCCTCACGATATCTATATCCGGGAATAGTTGCTGCCATTTTACCCCCCGGAGCGAAGTATTCTGCTATCACTTTCGGGTTAAAACCTTCCATTGCCAACATCCTCACAAAATTATTTTAGACGTAGATTACCGCAGATAGATGTAGATTTCATTACATTAAAACGGTAGTCGCAATTCTACGCCAACTTTAATTATATACTTAATCGGGACATTAAAAAAAGCTGCCCTTGGGCAGCGGTCAGAAATTACTTATGATAATTCTAGTTTCCTAATCCGGTTTTTCTTACCTTCCTTTTTTACTTGATATATCCCTTCCACAGCTACCCGGTTATTAATTAAATCAGTAAAATAGCGGTCTAAATTAGCCGGGTTTAATTTTACTGAAAGGCCGCAGCTGGTTGAAATCTCCCGTAAGGTAGGAATTACTAAAAAATCGGCTTCTAGTTTTTTCAACACCTTTTCAGCCTTTAGAGCATGAGATGTAGCAGCAAAGGTAAAAACACAGTAACTATCAGTATGAAACAGTTCCGATGCCATGTTTTCAACTCCCATGGTTAATATCAATCAGTCCCACCCGATAAAAAGTGCCTTTGGTGGTAGCCAGTAGTTTTTCACCGGTTATTACCCGGGCTGAAGCAAATATGAGATTCTTACCCACTTTCTCCAGAGTTCCCCGGGCTTTAATGGTTTCCCCGAGAGAGGCTCCTGATATCATTGAGGTTGTACAGTCTACAGTTACAGCCATAATACCCAGGCTTCTGACTGCATTACCCATAGCTGCATCAGCCAGTGACATATATAAACCCCCGTGAACTGCCCCCAGGGGATTAGTATGCTGCTGGGACACTTCTGCATCCAGTTCGGCTAAACCAGGCCCTAATAACCTGATTTTAACCCCCAGCAGTTGGTAATACGGTGTATTCTCTATAGAATGAACCAGGTAATTAAATAATTCTTTTTCTAGCCCCTGGTTAATAACCTGCATTTCTAAGTTCTCCCCTATTTTTCTAAATTATATCATAAGATAACCCATTAATATCTATAAATTTTAGTTATAGTTGAGAAGGATAACAAACATTTCAACGCTAATTTTTAATTCTAAATTCTCAATTCTTAATTAACCTCGTACTTTGGGTTACCACTATTTGGGGCAATACCCTTATCCATTGCTACCAGCACCCTATTTTCTTATTACATCATTGTAATAATAGTCGCAATACTGCTACAATGGTTGATAAATACAAATTATATGCAAGGTTATCTGGAGGTAAGAAAAGTGCACAAAAAACTGTTTATTCCCGGACCAGTAGAAGTAAAACCAGCAGTACTTGAAAAAATGGCAACCCCTATGATTGGCCACCGCAGCAAAGATGCTTCACAACTACAGAAACGAATTACCGGTAAATTGCAAGAAATATTGTATACTAAAGAAGCGATATTATTATCCACCAGTTCCGGTAGTGGTCTCATGGAAGGAGCAGTACGTTCCTGTACTTTAAAACGAGCAGCCATATTTGCCGCAGGTGCATTTGGAGTCAGATGGTATGACATGGCCAGAAGCAACAATGTCCCGGCTGATCTTTTTGAGGTGGAATGGGGTACTGCAATTACTCCGGACATGATTAATGAAGTATTATCAACCGGTAAATATGACCTGATAACCATAACCCATAACGAGACTTCCACCGGGCTGATGAATCCGCTAGAAAATATTGCAGACGTAGTTAAAGCTTATCCTGACGTAGTTTTTTGCCTGGATGCAGTAAGTTCCGCCGGTGGCTCTAAAATTAAAGTGGATGAAATGGGAATAGACATATGTATAACTTCTACCCAAAAGGCTCTAGGTCTGCCACCGGGAATGGCTCTTTGTACTTTCTCCAGAAAAGCTATAGAACGGGCGCAGGAGGTTCCCCACCGGGGCTATTATCTAGACCTATTATCGCTGTATAATTACATCCAAAAGAAAGACCATCAGTATCCGTCTACACCTTCTCTATCTCACATGTTTGCCCTGGATTACCAGTTAGATTGTATACTGGATGAAGGCCTGGAAGAGCGTTTCGCCCGCCATGTTGAGATGGCTGAATATACACGGCAATGGGCCCGGGAGCATTTTGCTCTCTTTGCCGATGAACGTTACCTATCCAATACCCTGACTGCAGTAAAAAATACCCGCAATATAGATATAGCGGATTTAAATCGTGAGTTGGGGATTAGAGGCTACCAGATTTCTAATGGTTATGGCAAACTTAGAGAGAAAACTTTCCGCATTGCCCATATGGCAGATTGTACTCTGGAAGAACTCAAAGAACTGATAGATAATATTAGTGATATTCTTAAAATTAAGAATTATTGTTGAAATGCTCCGCATTTCTCACTATTATAACCTTTTGAGTTTCAGTTTAAATTATGCGTTAATATTATTTTCAGGAGGATATTTTAATGGCAGTTATTCGTCCCTTTAAAGCACTTCGTCCAGTGCCAGAGCTGGCAGCTAAAGTAGCCGCCCTTCCCTATGATGTTATGGATAGTGAAGAAGCCCGGGAAATGGTAATGGATAATTCTTATTCTTTCTTACACGTAGATAAGGCGGAAATTGACCTGGAACCAGGCATAGATCTTTATGACCAGCAGGTATATGATAAAGCCCGGGACAACCTCGAGCAGATGATACAAAAAGGCATACTTAAGGAAGATTCCCGACCTAATCTTTATATTTACCGCCAAATTATGCAAGGGCGTTCCCAGACCGGCATCGTGGCCTGTGCCAGTATCGATGATTATCTTAACAATATAATCAAAAAACATGAGTTTACCCGCAAGGATAAGGAACAGGACCGCACCCGTCATGTAAACCACTGCAATGCCCAAACCGGGCCTATATTTTTAACCTACCGTGCCCAGACTGCGATTACCCAGTTAGTTAACTCCTGGACCGTAAAGCCACCCTTGTATGACATTGTTTCCGAGGATGGCGTAGCCCATATTATATGGTGCATTGACGATGATGCTACTATAAACAGGCTTCAATCCCTATTCGCGGGGGTTGATTATCTTTACATTGCCGATGGGCATCACCGTTGTGCCTCGGCTGTAAACGTAGGCCAGATGCGGCGTCAGCAGAATCCCGACTTTAACGGGGATGAGGAATATAATTATTTCCTGGCGGTTATTTTCCCGGACGAAGATTTGCATATTATGGACTATAACCGGGTAGTAAAGGATTTAAACGGTTTAACCGTGCCCGAATTTCTCGACCGGGTTAAAGAGAAATTTGCTGTAGAGCTACATCATAGTCCTGAACCATATAAGCCGGAGCAAACCCATAACTTTGGTATGTATCTGGATGATAAATGGTACCGTCTCCGGCCTTTACCGGGTAGTTATAATGAAAATGATCCGGTAGCCAGCCTGGATGTTTCTATCCTGCAAGATAATCTTCTGGAGCCTATTTTGGGCATAAAGGACCCCAGGGTTGATGAACGTATTGATTTTGTAGGTGGTATCAGAGGATTGAAGGAACTGGAGAGGCGAGTCCATACTGATATGAAAGTAGCTTTTTCTATGTATCCTACCAGTATCCAGGAACTAATGGCCATAGCCGATGCTGATGAAATAATGCCACCCAAATCCACCTGGTTTGAGCCCAAATTGCGGAGCGGCTTTTTCATCCACCGATTATAATAAAAACACCTCCTTCTACACAAATTATAAGGTAGAAGGAGGGTAGATTATGCAATTAAGTAAGGAACGCATGCGTTTATTAGGTGCAGCGGCAATAATAATTATTGTTGCTCTGGCATTATTATTATCTCTTACCTTAAAAAAAGCTCCCCAGCGCTCTCCCCAACCGGCACCTAAATCGGCAGAAGGCAAATGGTATATTAAGTTTTCTGTAAAAGACCAGAAATCAACGGCTTATACTGAAGAACCTGGTGCACCGGTGGCAGCCGATGGTAAAGAATATTTTATTGGTGGTATTGCCGTTCATCCTCGCTACCCGGTAAACTCCGGTGGTGACCTGCGGGAGCCGATACTGCCTTTTGGCACGGTAATTCACCTGGAAAAACCAATTAAGATTCAGGGCCAGGAGTTTAAAATCCTGCGAGTCAGACCATAGTTGATATCTCCGGTATCCATCACTCGCAGGATTTTAAACTCCTGGCCCTGAATCTTAATTGGTTTTTCCAGGTGAATTACCGTGCCAAAAGGCAGTATCTTGCCGTTCATCCTCGCTACCCGG
>DUMX01000079.1 GCA_012839665.1 Gelria sp. | reverse complement strand
TAGCACAGGCTTTTACGGTATCACCTGCTGGCTATGGTTTTATCCACTTTGTAGATAGGGTTTTGGATTTTTCGAAAGGGTAAGATATGAGGATCCTTATAGTAGATGATGAGCTGGCTACAGGCAATTTTCTTAAATCTATTATAGAAGAAGTACCCGGGGTGATAACTGATATTGCCACCAGCGGTAAGGAAGCTCTAAAGAAGGTTTCGATAAACCAGCCCCAGGCAGTATTTCTGGATATTGATATGCCTGATATAAACGGTATAGAACTTGCCCACATCCTGGCAGAAAAATATGAAGACTTGTCCCTTGTTTTTGCCACGGCTCATCCCGATCATGCTTTAGAGGCTTTCGAGCTATATTCGGTTGATTATATTCTTAAACCCTTCGATGAGGAAAGAATAAAGAAAACAGTGAGGAAACTAGTGGACAAACTCAACCCGTCCCAGACCTTATCCGAAGCCCCCATCCCGGTAAAGACTAAAAAACAAAATATGTTTATTAAGCCCAGCAATATACTATATATCGAAGCCCGAAGTAGTGGGAATCTTATAAAGACCCTTAATAGAACTTATATTACCAGGGAAGATATGCGTAGCCTTGAAGGAAAGCTACAACAATATAACTTTCTCCGTTGCCATCGCAGCTATTTAATAAATCTCAAACGTATTAAAGAAGTAGTTCCTTCCGGCCGTACTTTTCAGATTATATTAGATACAGGAGAAAAAATTCCACTTAGCCGTAAACAGGAAAAAATACTCAGAATGAAACTTCAGCAGAAATAATATTTTTTTGACATTAATAGCCGGTTATCACCGGTTATTTTTCGTTTTTGGATAATTCCTTTCTGTAATATAACCCATTCGAGCCTGATTCTGACCCTTTCGGCTCAAAATGCTTGCATTTTATTTCCAGTCTAGTATATATAGAGCAGGTGGCCACCACCAATTGGAAGGAGGTGGAAATTATGATGAAGTCAAAGGTATTAAGTTTATTGTCTATGTTTCTATTATTCGTAGCCAGTGCCGGTGTGCAGCCTGCTTGCCTATTTCACTGGTATCAGCCAAAGTTGCCAGGGTAAGCTTATAGAGATATGACTTGAGTAAATGCTCTTGTACCTGAACCGCTCAGGAGTAAGTCTAGGGAAGTGCACGCAAAAACCTCAGCAGTAAGGTTTTTTGATGAGCTTGCTAGCTCAGCCCCAAAGCAAACCTGAAAACAAATCCCCATGCTTTGGTTATACTGAAATGTTCTATTCCAAAAGGAACAGGGTGACATTTCTGCTGTTCAGTTATCCAGGTAAAGGGCGACTTTTTCGCTGACTATTGACACAGTATCACAAAATAGCATTTTAAAACTCAAAATGAAAAGGAGTGAAAATTATGAAAAAAAGCAAAGCATCATTTATATTGACACTAGTGTTGATGCTATCCCTTATAATAGCACCTGTAACGCAGGCCATGGAGGATCGGACCATTGACCAAGACGAATTATTAGTTGTAGATGAAAATAATGTTATAAATTACAATGAACTACGTACGGATACAATACAAAGGCTTAGTGAGACTGAACTGCAAAAACTTAAGGACAAGATAGTATCTGATTACATTAACAGAAATCCAGATGCAGTTCTAAAGATACCACTTACTGATGCTCAAATGCGAAAAGTAACGAAGCAAAAAGAAACTAATATAGAAGAATTAATTTTAAGAAAACAGATACAACTTGATAAACAATCTAAGGTGGAATCTTTAAATATTGATACCTACAATAAATTTAGTACAAACCAAGTATTTCCGCGTGCAAATGCGGGATTTTCTGTCGTCTCTGATATTTCAAACCGAACCAAAGCAAATTTTGGTACGGACGGAACGGGTTGGGCAGATGCTAAAAGTGATTACCAATGTCCTGGTGGAATTGGTTCAGGTTATGCAATAAGTTCAATTGGTCTAGTAGTTCCAGTTACTGGTTCTGGTTCAAGCAAGGCTTTAGTCACCATTCAAGGACTCTATAATGGCTATATGCAAGTAGCTGGTGTAACATCTGGAAATTTTAACTTCCATGCGTATACATCTGTTGATGTTGATATCTATGAGGTTAATCCCTCGACTGGAGCACTTATTTCATTGGTGGCTACCTCAAATATATATTCGAATGGCTTTGTACTATCTGTTTTGCCTAATAGTTTTGGTGGTAATATATCAGAAACTTTAATGCCAACTTTATATGCTGGTAAGACCTATTATTTCGCTATAACCGCTTATACTGAATCAGAAATGCCTTGGTACGACGTATTTTGCTGGGCAACTGCGGATATGTACGATGACAGTGCTAATGGAGCAAGTGGTGGAGAAGGCGTTGACTTTACTTCAGTACAAATAACATTACTATAAATAAACATATTATTTTAATATAAGGTTCCACTGTAAAAAGTTATAAATATGGATGCGGCTGAATAATTAGACACGGAAACCGCGGAAATTTATAGTGCCCCCTGTTGTCAAGACACATTTTGCAAAAAAAATAAGCTAATGTTTCCTCCTTCCCCTAAGATGCAATTTTGGCTAAAGTTTGTCGGTAATAGTCACTTGGGTATCCATATCCAAGTGACTCATGTAGCCGCTGTTCATTATAGAATCGCATATATTCATTTATACCTCTGCGAAGAGATTTGGGTGTTTCATACTCATTCAGGTAGATATTCTGGTATTTGAGCGTTCGGAAGAAACGCTCCACAAAAATGTTGTCCAGTGCACGCCCCTTTCCATCCATTGGCCACCCTGACCAAGTATGGGCAGTGGACATCACCTATATTCGTATGCGACAAGGCTTTATGTATTTATTCGTTATTATTGACCTTTATAGCCGCTACATAGTGGATTACGAACTTAGTACCACCATAGATCGCGAATTGGTGCTAGGGTGTTTGAAGAGAGCTTTCCGAGTAAAAAAACCAGAAATAATTAATAGCGATCAAGGTAGTCAATTTACCAGCAAAGACTATATCGAACTCCTTCACACAGAAGGGATAAAAATATCTTCCTTGCTCAACAATTCTAGGACTACTTTGGCTTTGAATTCGGCTGTATAACGATTTCTCTTTTCCATGTTTTTATTTTAGCTTATTTTTTACTCCTTGGTGTCTCACCTCCTGGGAGCAGTATAATTCAAGGGGATCACGCAGATTCATTTAGGGATAAAATAAAGAGAAATACGGAGTATTTCAACGATAATTCTTAATTTTTAATTCAAAAGCACTATCTTTAGACCATGTATTCACTAATATTCACTCAATTTGGGGTTTTTGCAGTGGAATCAATATAATAATTAGGGAATCGGTCTTAAATATGTGGTGGGGTCAATGGTAAATCCGCATATTCCGGGGCAATAGTTTATTTGGCCGCCATAGCCATCTACCGGTTTTTGGTGGACAAAGCTGCATACTTACACACTCCACAATCGGGGAATAATGGAAACCGGAGTGCTGGATTTATTTTTTGCCGTTTGATGTATTTTATACTTGCCAAACAAGGGCATATAGGTATAGTGGAGTTGTTTGTGGATGAACCTGACCAATGGTTGGGTTCATCCACTAAAGGCAGCAGTCAAGATATGGAGTGCAGAAAAAGAGACTTAATTCAAAGTTGCATCTGCTGGGATGCGAATGGTTTTCCGGTCAGAGCAAGTACCACAGCAGATTGCAAACAGGCTATTCAGTTCATCGTTACTATGTAAATAGGGTGTATGCTTTATGGCTAAGAAGTTTCTCAACTTCATAATGATATCAATTCTTTTCATATTTGTAACCTTTACCAAACTATCGGGTATTAGATTTAGGTTTTCTATCTTTTACCTTATAGTCGCACCAATTGTTTTTTTGTGGTATAAGCTTACAAAACAGGCTGATACATTAGGTAAGTGGCATATTAACAAGAGCGTTCTATTTATTTTATCTCCTTTTATTATTTTTGTAATGGCGTATTCCTATGCTGCAACCGAAGGTACAAACTTAAAGATAATATTTATAGCAACATTGGTCGCTATTTTGCTTTCTGTATTGTTTTCACTATACAAGGAAAAGGACGGGGATTTTAAAGTGACTTTGACCCTGATAAAATCCCTGTCGGATAATGACCTTACTAAAGTGTTGAATACCTTGGAGGAATCGGAGCAAAAGCTCATTATACAAAGATTTGGTCTGGAAAATGGGAAACCCCTTACAATAGCGGTTTTATCTAATTATTACGGTATGGATACCACCGAGTTAAAGGATTGGTTAAGTCTGGTGGACAACAAATTATTTGAAAGCATTACATCTAAAAGAGCTGAATGAATCCTGTTCAACGGTTTAGCCCCCTAAATATGGAGAATAGCCTTGTATATCATAACCCATCGTAGAAAACATTCTTATTATTCTTTTTTCGGTTGGTAATTGTTTTTATAGTATTAATGGTGAGAGCTTGAGCTCTGCTTTATACCCTCGGGCATATGGGTCACAGCTAATGTAGATTAAGAAAGATAATCTAAGCTGCTTTCACGGTGTTATCAACAGCATCAATATGCTTCTGGTAGAAGGCTGCCGGTGTCATATAGCCAATGCTACCATGTCGCCGATAATGATTATAGTAATGCAAATAGCCACTAATAATTTCATATGCTTCGGCAAAGGTTTCAAACTCGTGTCTGCTATAACATTCATCCTCTAGAATACTGTGGAATGATTCGATATAAGCGTTCATGTTAGGGCTATTAACCGGGATTCTTTCATGAGTGATCCCCAGAGCTTCCATTGCTTCAGCAAACGCTCTGGCTCGGAACTGTGGTCCGTTATCGCTTCTAACAATGAGCCCGTCTAGCTTGCTGACATTTCGTTTTTTTGCTGCATTTTTAATGACTCTAATAGCATCTGTTGCTTTTGCCTGTAAGCCAATATGGCTGTCGATGATGTTTTTATCAAAGGCGTCTATAACTGATATCTGATAGAAAAATCGTTTGTTCCCATGAATATATCCATATTTTAAGTCTATTTGCCAGTGTTGATTAGACCTATTAATGGGTTCTTTTTTAGCCAGTTTAGCTGGTCGATATGGTTTTCTTTTCCGCTGCGGTCGTAAGATATCCAATTCTTTACAAAGTCGATAGGTTTTTTTGTGATTAATCTTCAGTCCATAATCTTCTTTTAGACAATGGTTTAATTTCCTGTAGCCATAGGGAAAACCTACACCGGAAATCAAGTCAATCAACCAGGTTTTTATAGTCTCATCACTGACTACTTCGTTGTTTTTAGTCAGACTGTAGCCAGGTATTTTGCGACCTCTTCTGCCATTAGAAGCTGATTTGGGTTTTTCTTTCTTTTGAATGTTATCATAATAGGTGGCACTGGCTAAACCGATAAAGTCGAGGACTACT
This sequence comes from Gelria sp., assembly GCA_012839665.1. GTDB lineage: Bacteria > Bacillota > Syntrophomonadia > Syntrophomonadales > Syntrophomonadaceae > UBA4844. The sequence continues at coordinate 532 of DUMX01000079.1, read as the reverse complement.
CCTTTAGGGTAGCCTTTCTGAATCCACCTGTTAGCAATAGCAACTTTATCGGCTACTGAGGGTTTTCAAGGTCTCTAATTTCGCGTAATATGGACAGTTCTAATTCTTTTTCCGCAAGCAGTCGTTTTAATTGGTCGTTCTGTAAACTAACTTTTTTAAGTCGTTGTTCCATCTCCTTAACACGAACTGCTTGTTTTCGTGGTAGCGCTTTAACGCTACCGCGCTGACGATATTTTCTAATCCAAGTATAGATAGTATTTGCTGAAATTTCATAACGTCTGGCAACGATGGCAACATTACCTGTTTCCTGACATTCACGGATGATCTGTTCTTTAAATTCGTCACTGTATCGTTTTTGTTTCATGGTATCTCCCCCTGTATTTATAATATTACTATGATACAAGGAGTTCTTCCAAGTTTATTAGGGGGCTATATAGAGTTGTATCTGTTTTCTTAAAATTAATTCTTCTATATTAGTTTCTTTTTGCTTCGTTACTTTTCGCATTTGAGCATCAGTAAGTGGTATCTTTAG
>DUMX01000078.1 GCA_012839665.1 Gelria sp. | reverse complement strand
GTGGCTACACCCAGAGATATACTAATCTGCAAGGGATAAGAACCAGCCTGGCGGCAGTTATTTTTAATGCGTTTATATAATTTGAGAGCATCTTCTTCATTAGTTTGGGGAAGCAAAATGGCGAACTCATCACCACCCCAGCGGGCAATAATGTCTTCTTCTCGGCAGGCTTGTTTAAGTAATTTTGAAACACTGGTTAACAGCTCATCACCATCTCGGTGTCCGAAAGCGTCATTAATTAGTTTTAAACCATTAACATCGCCAATTATTACACTGAGCGGTAATTGCCTTTCTGTATCCAGACGCTTAATTTCCTCCTCGAAAAAGGCGCGGTTGTAGAGTCCGGTTAGTTTATCATGGTAGCTTAAATAGCGGATTTTCTCCTCATCCAGTTTTTGCTGGGTTATATCTCGAACTGATTCAATAGCTCCTATTTTGTTACCGTACTTATCATACAAAGGTGAAGCCATAGCGTAGACGATAGCTCCTTGCGACCCTATATAAGGGCAAAAGGTTTCAGTAGCCAGAGTCTCTTCTCCGATATGTTCTACTTCACTATATTGTGACCATGATTCTTTATCGTTGCTCAGAACTATATCCAACAAGGTGGGACGGGGAAGCCCATAAAAAGGTAGGGCATAAGCATGATTCCCTTTTCCCAGCATGGTTGCAGCTTTAATTCCGGTCATATCTTCCATAGCCCGGTTCCAGGCAATAATTTTACCTTTATTGTTAACTACCGCAGTAGGGTCGGGAAGGAAACTGATAATATTGTCCAGCAGCTGCTTGGATTCGCGTAAGGCTTCAGCTGCTTGTTTTCTTTCGGTGACATCATATAAAACAGCGACAACCGCTGGTTGGCCCCTATATTTAATATAACTGAAAGAAGCATCTACCCAGACATTATCTCTTTTGGGGGTATTTACTATGTACTCATAGCGGACAGTAGATTTCAAACCTTGCAGGCAGGCCTGAGTTTTCTGGCGGATTACTTCACGGAATTCGGGATGGACATAACTCCAACAATCTATTTCCATACATTCTTTTCGGGTAAAACCGCTAATCTCTAGCAGGGTGGAGTTGACCCAAACTAGTTTGTCATTTTGTAAGATAAGAATCGCTGCCGGTATCATTTCAGCCAGGCGGTAAAAATTATCCTCGTTCTTACGTAGTTCTTCTTCTATTTGCTTACGCTTAAAAGACTTTTCTAGTTTCACAGCTTCAGAAGATACAGTATCTGGACTAGTTTTATCGCCATTATTCATGTTTTCACCTCGTTGTAGATACTTAGGAGACGGATTGCTTGGGGAGAATAAGTTTATTTCAGGTTAAAGATAAAGCTTTTGTAAAAAATGTCGAGCAAAGGAAATATATGTATCTATAATACAACTTTTTATATGTTTTAACAATATACTGCAAAAACTATTTGTCATATTTTTGGGGATTTGGCGGCATTACGTTCTCTTTTATAATTGTACATGCGGGCATCGGCGATATTAATGGCTTCCATCAGGGTGGGAGCATCTAATGGACTGCAGGCTACTCCGAAATCAGCGAAAATATCGACATCAACTCCAGGTGGGCGCTGTTTATTAATCTCATCATTGACCCGCTCTAGTGCTATTCGGGCTTTTTCCAGAGAAGTGGATGGGAATAGTACTATAAATTCATCGCCTCCGTAACGCCCCACCGTATCTATTGAGCGAATGGTTTTAGCTATGGCATTTGCGGTAGCTTTCAACACCTCATCCCCGGTAGTGTGACCAAAGTGGTCATTTATCAT
>DUMX01000077.1 GCA_012839665.1 Gelria sp. | reverse complement strand
TGCGATAGATTCCTTTTTCTCCACGAAAATCAGGAATTCCAGCCTCGGTGCTAATCCCGGCGCCAGTAACCACTACCGTATTATTAGAATTGGCCAGTACGGTAACCACCTTATCCAGCAATTTGTTATCCATATTTCTCCCCCCATAAAACTTTTTCTTACCCACCATTGTATAACAGGATAGCCTAAAATCATAGTAAAGCCAGTTCCCGCACCCCTTACTCAAAATCTTTAAGGAAATTTAATAAGCTGGTCTGGTAATCACCCTTCCCAGTAGGGAACATTTTACCACCCCGGCAAAATCCTCCCGAGAGGATTCGGTAACATTTACTGGAAATTACCCCGTAATATAGTATAAGATAAACAGGGGAAACAAGTATCCCCTGTTTATCTTGTTATAGTCCTACAATCATGCCTTTAGTCCCACTCGCAGTTAAAATTATTAAATCATTTTCGTTTGTTTGTAATACCATTTATACAGCTGTTTACTGGTTTAAGCAGGATTAATGCCTTATGCTTCGAATAGGTTAAAGGTAGGATAGTTATGCCAATAGGGTCCTAAAATGTATGGTGTCGTGAAAGAATTCGACTTGAGGGGGAAAATCTCCTGAAACAACTCATTATAAAGTTTCAAATTACTCTGACGGTAATTATATTGCTGCTAATATTGTCATTGCTGGCAATAATTTTTCCCGTTCAAAATGAATTGATGAACAGCGAACGGTCTAACTTCCGAACTGAAGGCGAAATGTACCTCGTAACTGTTCATAACTTTATAGATAATTGCATCCGGGATATGGAGAATTTGTACTATTCAGCGGAACTCGAGGATAAAATTATGGACTACCGTTCCGGGAACCTGGCCATTGAGAAGTTGACTAATTTTAGCAAACCCCACTATATAAATAGTGCCGTTAAGCTGCAAAACTGCGTTCTGGCGGTGCGCTTGGTAGATAATCAGGTTATAAATTCATACGAAAACCAAAACATTGTTGAGATAAACGATTTGCTTAACCGGTATAGGACTTGCCCTTACCTTAGAGTTGACTATCTTAATTATAAAAACCAGCCTTTTTTCGTAGTTTGTAGTCCACTTATAGTTGGACAGGAAATGATAGCTACTGACATAGCAATTTTCGACCCGGAAGCAATGTTAGCAGAAATGAATTTAACTAACCACCAGTTAAAAATTATCCCTTGGGTAGACTTCAGCCCCGAGCAGATCGGAAAAATAAAGAAAATAGATGATAAATTATATACTTATAATAATATGACCTGGTTTAAGGGTGATATAGATCATAGTAAGGCTGTACTGCTACTTGGGGAAGATAACTCCACCCTTTATCAATCGGTATATAATACTACCACTATAAACATGCTGATAATAGTTCTATCCCTTAGCGTTGCTACTTTTTTAATTTATTTCTTTGTCTACCGCCAGGCACTGCAACTGCTTAGTGAGCTCCGCCATACTAATAAAAACCTGCAGATAGAAAAGGCCCGAGCAGAACAGCTGGCCCAGGGACAAAAAGATTTATTTAATATCTTCCGCTATTTAAGTGCTTCCCAGTCGGTAGATGACGATTTTGAAATTATTAGCCGCTCCCTGTCTTTTATTATTAATTTCCGCAATTTCCTTATGGCGGTTCGAGAATCGAAGGAAATAGATGCCTTCGTCATCAGAGAAATCACCGGGGAACTTACTTCTCAAAACCTGGAAACAATGCTGATTAGAAAAGGAACTATACTGGAGCAACCAATAAGCACTGGCGAACCTTTCTATAGCGGTAATGTACAGGCGGAAATTAAGGGCATCCAACTATATCATGACGAGATAGAATCCTTAATTATTGCTCCTGTAGTTTATAAAAACTTTACCTGGGGGTTGGTAGCTATAGACCATTTAGAAAAAGACGCCTTTACTGAACTGGATTTCGAGCTGATGAGTACCCTGGCTGCACACATTGCCCTGCATCTGGAAGAAATGGACGCAAAAAATAAACTAAACCTGCAGGCTCTTATTGATCCACTGACTGGAATATGGAACCGCCGTTATATAATGACACGAATTGAAGAAGAAGATCAGAAACTTAAACGATATGGGGGTGAGAGCTGTGTAAGTATTATAGATTTGGGTGACCTGAAAATGATAAATGACCACTTCGGCCACACTACCGGGGATGAGGTGTTGAAAGCTACCGCAAATGCCATAGCCAAAACTATTCGCTCAGTAGACGCGGTAGGACGTTACGGAGGCGATGAATTTATAGTACTATTCCCCTCCACTTCTCCGGAAGAGGCTCAGGTAGCACTACAGCGAGTTAATGATGAGATTAATAAACAGCGCCCAGCTGGAGTTGAGGTTGATATTTTTGCTGATTTCGGAGTGGCCTGCAGTCCGTTAGATGCTCCCACTCTGATGGAAGCCATTAATATTGCCGATGCCCGCATGTATAATTATAAAAGGGAACGAAATGCCGCCGAATCCTCAAAATATGACGAATAGTTTTTTTGCAGTATATTGTTAAAATACCTAAAAAGTTGTATTATGGATACATATATTTCCTTTGCTCGACATTTTTTACAAAGATTTTTCTCCAGGCTAAAATAGTATATACTTGGATTTCTCCTGAAAGACTGGCAATTCATTTCCTATGTATCTACAACGAGGTGAAAACATGAATAATAGCCATAAAATTAGTCCAGATACCGTGTCTTTTGAAGCTGTGAAACTTGAAAAGTTTTTTAAGCGTACGCAAATGGAAGAAGAGTTGCGGCAGAATGAGGATAATTTTCACCACCTGGCTGAAATGATACCAGCAGCGATTCTTATTTTACAAAATGACAAACTAGTTTGGGTCAACTCCACCCTGCTAGAGATTAG
>DUMX01000076.1 GCA_012839665.1 Gelria sp. | reverse complement strand
GGGTTTAGTTTATTTTAAAAAATTTCAGTGTTAATCATAAGAAATCAGTGTCCTTCAGTGTCTAATCCCCGTCTATTTTCTTATTAATTTTTGGGAGGGAATTTATGACGAATACTTATGTAGAAGGCCTGGTTCTTAAAAACTATGGTGGCTTCTATTATGTCCAGGATAGTAAAAAAGATATCTATGAATGCAAACTGCGCGGAAAAATTAGACAAGCAGTTTTAACTGGTGACAAAGTTCTATTTACTCCTCTTGAGCATGGACAGGGAATACTTGAAACTATCCAAAAACGTCGTAATGAAATGACCAGACCTCGTATAGCCAATATAGATTTACTACTTATAATACTGGCCAACGATGAACCTGCTCCCAGCCTGTCACTACTTGACCGTTTACTGGTAAATGCCAGTTATAACGGACTTACTTCCTATATAATTTTAAATAAAATAGATTTACCTGAAGATGAAAATGCTGCTATTATTGCCCGCTATTATCCTCAAAAAGGTTTTAACTTGATTAAGAGTTCAGTACGCAATAATATCGGCATTAACAGTATAAAAGAAGCTATAATGGATCGGATAGCTGTTTTAGCTGGTCCCTCCGGTACTGGCAAATCCAGCTTATTAAATCTACTGGTAGAAGAGGCTGACATTAAAACTCAAGATGTTAGTAAGAAAATTGGGCGGGGGCGGCATACTACCAGGCATGTTGAACTTTACCCCTTGGACAGTGGAGGTTGGATTGCCGATACTCCTGGTTTCAGCATTTTGAACCCACCAAATATGGAAAGCCGCCAACTGGCCAATCATTATCCTGATTTTCAGGAATTTGTCAGCCTATGCAGGTTTAGCGATTGCCTGCATTATCGGGAAAAGGACTGCTCCGTAAAAAAAGCCGTTAGCGATAATATTATAGCTGAATTTAGATATCGTAACTACGTGGCTATGTTAGAAGAATTAATTGAAAATGAGAGGTGCTACCGTTGATATTAATTGCTCCTTCTATACTATCAGCCAATTTCACCCGGCTGGGGGAAAATATCAGGAGAGTAGAAAATGCCGGTGCTGATTGGTTACATATAGATGTAATGGACGGTCATTTTGTTCCTAATATTACTATTGGCCCTCAGGTAGTGGCGGATATTCGTCAGGAAAGCAAATTACTGCTGGACGTACACCTGATGATAGAACAGCCCCAGTTGATAATACCCGCTTTTGCCGAGGCGGGAGCAGACATAATTACCGTTCACCTGGAAACTTGTAAACACCTGAACCGAGTGATTAACCAAATAAAAGACCTGGGTATCAAAGCTGGAGTAGCTCTAAACCCGGCAACACCGATAGGCTTATTGGAGGATACTATAGAAGAGCTCGACCTGCTGCTTTTAATGACAGTTAATCCTGGATTTGGCGGACAAAAGTTCATTCCCTCCAGTATAAAAAAGATTTATAAAGCCAGGCAAATGTTAGAGCAAATAGCGAAGCCCATTTATCTAGAAGTCGACGGTGGAATAAACGCTGAAACAGCCAAAGATACGGTAAAAGCAGGGGCTAATGTATTAGTAGCCGGTTCTTATATTTTTAAATCAGCTTCACCGGAGGATGCCCTCCAGAATCTTAGAGTTATTAATACTGGTCTTGACCCGCAAAGGTAGTAATGTTAGTATTAAAAAAAATAATATAATTTAAGCTTTCTTCGGGGAAGGGTGGAATTCCCTATCGGCGGTATAGCCCGCAAGCCGCAAGGCAGGATTCGGTGAAACTCCGGGGCCGACAGTAATAGTCTGGATGGGAGGAGATGGCAGTAATGGGCTGTGCTCGTATACAGTCTATTATTCGACTATGCCCATAACCCGATGCTTATCGGGTTATTTTATTTTCAGCCCGGGGGAGTTATTTTATGAGAAGCAATATGGATAAAAAATATATGCAAAAAGCACTTGATTTAGCGATCCGGGCTCTGGGAAGAACTAGTCCTAATCCTATGGTGGGTGCAGTTGTGGTTAAAGATGACCAGGTGGTTGGAGAAGGTTATCATATGAAAGCAGGAACCCCCCATGCTGAGATACATGCACTGCAGGCAGCAGGGGATAACGCACGGGGCGCTACCCTTTATGTAAACTTGGAACCTTGCAGCCATTACGGTAAAACTCCACCTTGTGCTGATGCCATAGTTAAAGCAGGAGTAAAAAGGGTAGTAGTTGCCGGTTTAGACACTAATCCCCAGGTATCTGGCCGAGGTTTAAAGATTCTACAAGATGCTGGTATAGAAACATATACCGGAGTGTTAGAGCAAGAAGCCTGGAAATTAAACCTGGCTTTCTTTAAATATATTCAAACCGGAATGCCCCTGGTAAGCCTGAAAGTAGCTATGACCTTGGACGGGAAAATTGCTACCAGTACTGGTGATTCCAGGTGGATTAGCTCTGCAGCATCACGAAAATATGTCCACCAATTACGCAATGTCTATGACGCTATTATGGTAGGAATAGGTACCGTATTACAAGACGACCCTAAGCTTAATACCCGACTGGAAGATGAAGATAGCCACGACCCTATCAGGGTAATAATAGACAGTAAATTAGAGCTACCCCGGTCCAGTAATATAGTTAAGACGGCCAGACAGCAGAAAACCCTGGTATTCTGTGGCCAACAGGCTGATACGATAAGCAAGGAATTTCTGGAGGAGGCTGGTTTAACCGTAATTCGGTTAGCCAGTAATGAAGATAAACTGCCCCTGGAAGAGGTTTTGCGAGTACTGGGAGAAATGGAAATTATGACCCTGCTGGTGGAAGGTGGCGGGGAAATAAATGGCTACCTGATAGAAAAAGGTTTAATTGATAAGGTCTACTGGTTTATAGCTCCGAAAATTGTGGGCGGCAGGGCAGCACCTACACCAGTAGGCGGCAGGGGAATACCCCAGCTTAAAGATGCCCTACAAATTAAATCAATGGAAATAGAACGTTTTAATCAGGATATCCTGATTACTGGATATATCGGAGATTATGCTATGAGGAGCTGAGCTGAGTTTGTTTACTGGAATAGTTGAATCAATGGGCAGGGTTAGAGGCATTAAACGGGGGGCCCAATCCTTTCAAATTGATATACAGGCGGAATCTATCCTCTATAATGTCAACCTGGGTGACAGCATTGCTGTAAACGGGGTATGCCTGACTGTCACCAACAATGATCTGCAGCATTTTAGCGCCGATGTCATGCCTGAAACTATGAATAAAACTACTTTGAAAAATCTTAAATCAGGTGATAGTGTAAATCTGGAACGGGCCTTGCGCGTAGGCGACCGTTTGGGGGGACATATAGTACAGGGCCATGTTGATGGCATGGGGGTTATTAAGGCCAAAGATAAATACGATATTGCCTATGTTTATACCATACAAGCTCCCGCTGAGGTTCTAAAGTATACGGTGCCCAAGGGTTCCATTGCGGTTGATGGAGTTAGTCTAACCGTTATTAATGTTCTGGCTGATAATTTTACAGTGTCGCTAATACCGCATAGTGCTAAAAAAACAACTTTAGGTTTTAAGAACCCGGGGGATTACGTTAACCTGGAAAGCGACATCCTGGGAAGATATATAGAAAAATTATTAAAGGCAGGTGGCGATGAGAAAACGAGTAATCTTAGCGTTTCGTTTCTGGCTGAAAACGGATTCCTATAAAGGAGGTATTAGCGTTGTTTAATACTATTGAAGAAGCAGTTAAGGATGTAAAAGAAGGTAAAATGATTATCATCGTTGATGATGAGGACCGGGAAAACGAAGGGGACATAGTGATAGCAGCAGAAAAAGCTAACTCTGATATAATCAACTTTATGGCTACCCATGCCAAGGGCCTCATATGTGTACCTATCACCGGCGAAAGACTTGACCAATTAGAAATACAGCCTATGGTACAGGATAATACCGATAATCATGAAACTGCTTTTACCGTATCGGTTGATTATAAAACCACCACTACCGGTATTTCGGCTTTTGAACGGGCAGAAACCGTAGCTGCCCTGATAGATTCGAACAGCCAACCCCAGGATTTTAGAAAACCGGGACATATCTTCCCGCTAAGATATAAAGAAGGTGGAGTATTGCGCCGAGCTGGCCATACTGAGGGTTCTATAGACCTGGCCAAACTGGCTGGACTTTACCCGGCGGCAGTAATCTGCGAAATAATGAATGACGATGGTAGTATGGCCCGTGTTCCTGAGCTGGTCGAATTTGCTCAAAAACATGATCTGAAGATAATAACTATTGCCGACCTGATTGAGTACCGGCGCCGTACCGAAAAACTGGTAGCTAAAATTGATGATGCCAGGTTACCCACCATGTATGGAGATTTTACCGCTGTTGCTTATGAATCTTTACTTGACGGAAAAGGACATATTGCTCTGGTAAAAGGGGTATGGGAACCGGATGAGCCAGTTTTGGTCAGAGTTCATTCCGAGTGTTTAACTGGAGATGTTTTCGGTTCCAGTCGTTGTGACTGTGGAGAACAACTGGCAGCAGCCCTGACTATGATTGAAAGGGAAGGCAAGGGCGTTCTGCTTTATATGCGTCAGGAAGGACGGGGAATTGGCCTGGTTAACAAAATCAGAGCTTATAAACTTCAGGATAATGGACGGGATACTGTGGAAGCTAATCTTGAACTGGGATTCCCGGTGGACCTGCGTGATTATGGTATAGGAGCTCAGATTCTGGTAGATTTGGGGTTAAAAAAGATGCGCCTTATGACTAACAATCCCAAGAAAATTAGGGGTCTGGAAGGATATGGCTTGGAGGTTGTAGAAAGGGTTCCCATTGAAATGGATTGTAAAGTAGAAAATCGCCGTTATTTAACAACCAAGAAAGAGAAAATGGGACACTTGTTGGCACATCTATAATAAAATAATTTTTGGAGGTACAGCAGTGAGCAAAATTTATGAAGGCAAGTTATTAGGAGATAATCAAAAAATAGCCATTATTGTTTCCCGTTTTAATGAATTTATTACCAACAAGCTGCTATCGGGATGCCTGGATGCTTTGGGCAGGCACAATGTAAATTTAGATAAAGATGTCGAAATCGTCTGGGTTCCTGGTGCTTTTGAAATGCCTTTGGTGGCTCAAAAGATGTGTGCCCGGGGATATGATGCCGTAATTTGCCTGGGAGCAGTAATACGTGGAGCTACTCCTCACTTTGAATATGTTTCAGCAGAAGTTACCAAGGGCATAGCCCAGGTAGGCTTAAATACTGGTGTGCCGGTAGTATATGGGGTTATCACTGCTGATACTATTGAACAAGCCATTGAGAGAGCCGGGACTAAAGCTGGTAACAAGGGAGTAGACGCGGCCTTAACTGCTATTGAGATGGTGAATTTGCTTAGACAATTATAATTAATAAGGAAATAGATGGGGATTAGACACTGAAGGACACTGATTTTTTATGAATACATGGCTGGTTAAAATTAAAGAGCTGCTCTATAATTAGAGCAGCTCTTTTTTGTACAGTTGTTTTAAAATGCTAGTACGCAGGCAGGATAGTTATCTTTCAGGAACTCGGCTATTTCATCGCTTTGCAAAGCTTTACCCAATTTTACAATCCTGGGATCATCCTTATCTTCAGGCCTTACCACCAGCACATTGGCAAAAGGAGAGTCGCCCGGCTCTACAAACAGAGCGCCCATCGGGTCTAGTTTGGCATCCAGGGCAAAATTAGTATTAATACAGCAGATAACCGCATCGTCCAGTACCCGGGGTAGGGTAGCAGCATCAGCCATTTTTATATCCAGTTCTTTGGGATTTTCTATAATGTCCCGGGTGGTAGCATTAACTCCAGCCCCTTCTTTTAACTTAATTAATCCGGCTGACTGCAATACTGCCAGGGCACGCCCGCTGTTGGTGCCATCGTTAGGAATTCCCACCTTAGCCTTATCAGGTAATTTGTCCAGCTTATCAATTTTTTTAGAATAAATCCGCATCGGTTCAGTATGAATTTTTACCGTCCAGACCAGATCAGAGTTAGTTGCGGCATTGAATTCTTCGAGATACGGTATGTGCTGGAAGAAGTTAGTATCAACCTGTCCGTCTTTCAGAGCCGGATTGAGCTGGGAGTAGTCAGTAAAGTCTTTAAATACCAGGTCAACTCCCTCTTCTGCCAGTTTAGGTTTTACCATCTTCAGCATTTCCGTGTGGGGCTCACCGATAACGCCAACTACTAACTTCGTGGTAATAGTCTTATCCGGGTTTCCTGCATCCTGGGGCTGCCCTTGGTCACCACCACAGCCTGCCGCCAGACCCAGAGCAAGAATCAAACAAGCTATTAAAATTAAACTCCATGTTTTCTTCACTTATTTACCTCCTTTTAGACACTACTTGGTTTGACCATCTGGTACCCAGCACCTGAATTAGCTGGACCAGTATTAAAAGCACAATAACGGTAATCCACATAACCCCGGTTTGATAGCGCATATAACCATGATAATAAGCCAGGGTTCCCAATCCCCCCCCTCCTAATATTCCGGCCATGGCTGAATAACCTACCAGATTAATGGCAGTGATGGCTACTCCTAAAACAATAGATGGAACTGCTTCAGGAATTAAAACCTTGCGAATAATCTGCCAGGCGTTAGCACCCATGGACAGAGCAGCTTCTATTAAACCCCAGTCAATTTCTTTTATAGAGGTTTCAACCAGACGGGCTACAAATGGTATGGCAGCTATGGTCAGAGGAACTATAGAAGCTACCGTACCAATAGATGTTCCTACTATTAAACGGGTAAAAGGAATAAGCAATATAAGTAAGATAATAAAGGGTATGGAGCGAAAAGCGTTAACTATAGCACCTAACACATCGTTTACTTGTTGGTTTTCTAGTATGTGTCCCTTCTCGGTAATTACAAGGATTATAGCCAGAGGTAGTCCAATAATATAGCTGACCAATGTAGATATAAATACCATATAAATAGTTTCCCAGGTAGCAAATAAAACGGCTCCAGGAATCCAGGCATTTTTTCCTAAAGTAGAATTTAAAAAAGCATTAATATCAATGGCAGTAATGGCTTCAATCATTTTTGCAGCACCTCAATTTCCAGGCCGTTTTCTCGCAGGAAATCCATAGCCTCACTTATTAGCACAGGAGTTCCTATTAGTTCCACGGTCAGGTTGCCAAAAGGCGTATCCTTTACCCGGTCTATGTTCCCGTACAGTATGTTAGCCTTAACATTATATTTCTGCAACATAGTAGAAATCAAGGGTTCCCCGGCGGAAGCCCCGATAAATGATACCCGAATAAGGCGGCTAATAGTTTGCCCATTTTCCACAACTGAACGATGGAGAATCTCCTCAGAAATTTCTTTGTTAATAATAGTGTTAATGAAACTACGCGAGGTGGGGGTACCGGGATTGGAGAAAATACTTAAAACATCTCCCACTTCCACAATTTTACTGTCATCTATAACAGCTACCCGGTCGCAAGCTTCTTTAATAACATTCATGTCATGGGTAATCAGCAATATCGTAAGCCCAAACTGTTGATTGATGTCTTTTAATAACTTCAAAATCGAACGGGTAGTCTGTGGGTCCAGGGCTGAAGTAGCTTCGTCTGACAATAAAAGAATCGGGTCATTAGCCAGAGCCCGGGCAATTCCTACCCGCTGCTTTTGCCCACCACTTAACTGTTCTGGATAAACCCAGGTTTTATCCGATAATCCTACCAGTTCCAGCAGTTCTCCAACTTTTTGTCGGGCTTTTTTCTCCGGTACGCCGGCAATTTCCAGGGGAAACATGATGTTATCGAACACATTACGTGAAGACAGGAGGTTAAAATGCTGAAAAATCATGCCTATTTTTTGGCGAAGCAGGCGAAGTTCCTTATTATTCATTAAAGTAACATCTTGGCCGTTAATCAGGATATTACCGGTAGTGGGCTTCTCCAGCATGTTCATACAACGAATCAGAGTGCTTTTACCTGCACCACTAAGGCCAATAATTCCAAAAATCTCTCCCTGATTAACAGAAACATTAACATTCTTAAGGGCCACAACTTCCTGCTCTCCACCGCTAAATATTTTACTAAGGTTATTAATTTGAATCAAAGTAACTGGCCTCCCAGTTTTAATACAACCCCTTCGTCCCATACATAGACGCTAGATTATCCTAATAATTAATCTGTTTTCGGAGCTAAATTACTTCTTTTTGTATAACAATACGTTCAACTTTGTCATTTCGTATTTGAAAGGTTACGCTATTTTCTCTATTTATACCATAGACCATGTCAAAATCTTTACTATTGGCCAGATTTTTTACAATGGTGTAATCCTTCCCATACTTATTTTCTATTTGGGCAGTACTATACCCTTTTTTTATGCCTCTAGAAGTAGCTAACTTGTTACCATCTATATGAACCATGGTTAAAACATTCTCTTTTTTAGTGAAAGTGAGCAGGCATTGTTTATCTTCGGACTGATATATAGTACTCATTCCCAGAGTCTTTCCCCGGGGATAAATCTGTTGAACCTCTTCCCAACTTGATTGCCCTACCTTCAGAATACCATTACCAGTATCAATCAGGTAATCTTCTTCTGAAAGTATGGTATCATGTTCCGGGTAAGTAATTTCTATGCGTAGATGGCGACTGGATACATTAACAGCCAGGATAATAGCCAATATAACCAGCCCGATTACAATAAAATATTCCTTTTTATTCATAAAAACGACCCCCACAGGCATTTTCCCCGAATTTCTGCTACTAAATATTGTAGTGTTTCTAGTACCGACTTGCAATGATAAGTACGTTAAAGTTTAAATTTACTCACGATTTTCCTTTCTATTACCAGCACCCTATTTTCTTACTATTCCTACCCAATTCCTTGACAGTAATTAAAAACATATATATAATAATTCTTGCTAAGGGCAATAAAACTAATATTTGTGCGGTAGTGGCGGAATTGGCAGACGCGCTAGATTCAGGTTCTAGTCTGTTCACGCAGGTGGGGGTTCAAGTCCCTTCTACCGCACCATAGTAAATGACAGGGAGTTATAACAACTCCCTTTTTTCATATCCGCACATTTGGGTAATAAAGTGCAATCATGATACAATACTTTATACTTTTATTAATAACAGGAGGGTGATGATAGTGGGGAAGTATAAGTTAAAGCGGGAAGACACCGTACTGGTGGTTATCGATTTGCAGGAAAGACTGATGAATGCCATGAAAGACCGGGAGAAAGTGTACAAAAATACTAATCTCCTACTCAGTACGGCAAAGGAATTCAATATACCGGTAATACTTAGCGAACAGTATCCCCGTGGTTTGGGGCCGACAGTTGCGGTCATAAAAGAAAACTTGCCGGCAGATTATATATACCTGGAGAAATTGAGCTTTTCCTTATGTGGTGCAGGCCTATTTGAGATGCTGGCCGAAATAGGGAAGAATACCATAATTGTATGCGGTAGCGAAACCCATGTTTGCGTTTTTCAAACCGTTAGGGACCTGGTAGAAGCCGGATATAATGTACATCTGGTCCGGGATGCAGTTTGCTCCCGTTTTGATGAAAATTATGAAAACAGCCTGAATTTGATGTCCGAACTGGGAGCAGTCGTCAGCAATACGGAAACTGTAGTATTCGATTTGCTGGAGGTTGCAGGAACTAAAGAATTCAAAGCGATTTCACCCCTGATAAAATAAAGTACCAATTGGCTTTTAAAACCCCTATGATATAAAATATAGCATAGCTGTTAAATAATTCCGAATGAAACGGAGATTATAGGGGGAGATAGAATGGCATATGGGGATTGGTTACTTTTAAAGCGTAAGGATAATATTGCTACTATAACATTGAATCATGCGGAAACACTTAATCTGGTAAATTGGCAACTGCTGGAGGAAATGGATGAGATTCAGGATGAGATTGCAAAGGATGAATCAGTAAAAGCCGTTATTATCAATGCCGATGGGAAGCATTTCTCAGCAGGCATAGACCTTAATATTTTGGAGAAGGTAAACTCACAGTTTGTCATGAAAAACCTGAACTGGTTACAAAGAGTGTATGGCCGCTGGCAGGAATGGAATATACCGGTAATAGCTGCCATACATGGACTTTGTTATGGTTCTGCCATGGAGCTTATACTGGGGTGTGATATCCGCATAGCAACGGAAGATAGCCGATTTTCTATTCCGGAGGTCCGTTTTGCTCTGGCTCCTGATATGGGGGGAACTACCAGGTTGACCAAATTAGTAGGGGTAGGGCAGGCTAAACGCCTTATCATGGGTTGCGAGGAAATTGATGCCCAGGAAGCTTATAATATAGGTTTGGTAGAAATAGTGGTTAAGCAGGAAGAGTTGATGGACAGGACCCAAAAGTTAGCTAAAAGGATGGCTAATATGCCCCCTGCCGCTATAGCTTTTGCTAAGAAGGGTATAAATCTGGCTGCTGAGAGTAGTGTAGCTGCTGGATTGCTTTTTGAACAGGCGCAGTCAACTTTTTGCTGTGGGACCGAGGACCAGAATGAGTCGATCAGGGCGTTTTTTGAAAAACGAAAGCCCGAGTTTAAGGGGAGTTGATAGAATTTTTTTGACACTGAAGGACGCTGAATTTTTATGAATAACACTGAATTTTATTGTATTTTAAAAGGATAGCGAAGGCTGCCATTTACCCGTCAGGGTGAAGCCTCCGCTACGAATTACGGGGCGTATTAAAGACGAAATAACTAGACAACTACCTAATTATCGGTAGCGGAAGCTTTAGCTTTCGATGGGAAACGAAGTTTCCCCTATTCGTAATATCAATACAGCCATTTTCATCCGTGGTCGTACGGGGTAGCAGATGGAGTAGTGTATCATAATAGCGGGGAGCTCATGGCTTCCCGCTATTTTTTTACTTACTTACTATGGGGTGGGGGATTGCAATTGCAGAGTTTGCGATAATGTCACCAGTTCCTGGGGAGAAAGGTTGGCGGTTATGGTTAGCAAATATACTTGCTGGTTATGTTCTACTTCATAAGAAATGGTATGAGTCTCTG
>DUMX01000075.1 GCA_012839665.1 Gelria sp. | reverse complement strand
TATTTCATTTCCTTGCTGGTCATAGTTTCCGGTCTGACTGGTAGCAGTTTTTCCGGCTACACTTACTTCGGTCAGGGATGCGGTTTTGCCGGTACCTTCGGTTACGACTTTTTTCATGAGCTTTTGTAGGATTAGTGCGGTTTGAGGGCTGATAACCTGTTTTTTTGTTGGGGTGCTAAGCATTTGTTTATTTCCCTCCTGGTCGACGGTGTATCGTACCAGTACCGGCGGGGCATAGCGTCCATCGTCCGCTACGGTAGCTACCAGATTGCATATTTGCAAAGGGGTTAGCATTACTCCCTCCTGACCCAGGCAGGCATTGCCTACTGCGGGGTCAGCATTTTCAATAGTGATATGAGAGCTGGCCTGGTATTCTCCATAACCCAGGAGTTTTTCATCGGTTAGATGGAAGCGGTGGGCATAATCCAGCAGGCCAGTACGTTTAAGCCTTAACCCGATTTCGATAAAACTGGGGTTACAAGAAAGGGCAAAAGCCTGGGAAAATTTGATATTTCCATGGCCTTTTTCTCTGAAACAGGGTATGGAGACCTCATCATTAAAGGTATAGCTGCCCTGACAGTTAAACTGTTCTTCGGAACTGACCAGCTTTTCTTCCAGGGCGGCAGCGGTAACCAGGATTTTGAAGATAGAGCCGGGGTAATAGGCCATTAAGGCTCTATTATTTAGATTACCGTTGTCATCGTTTGTAACTATTTTTTCAACTTCGTAGGGGTTGAACGCAGGTCGACTGGCCATAGCCAACACTTCTTTGTTGTTTATATCCATGACTACTACAGCCCCGGTTTTAACCTGCCGGTCCATAGCTTGTTCTACTATTTCCTGTACTCGCTTATCTATGGTTAGTACCAGTGCTCCCTGGTGGCGATTTTGTTCATTGCGTAGTTTAAACATTAAGCCTTGTATAGCTATGCCCCGGGCATCCAGTACTGATGTCAGTTCATGAGAAGTGGTGTTTTTGCGGAGGATGTTATCATAGTGTTTTTCCAGGCCGCTTACTCCTTCCTGATTTTGCCCTCCGCTGCAATAACCCAGAATATGGGCCAGAAAGCCATCCTCACGGTAGCGTGTAATTACTGGAGCGGCAACTACCCCGGAGAGCTGGGAAGAGTTGATGCGGGCGGTTTCCTCTGGAGTAAGATCGGTGGCTATGCGGATAAAGGGTTTTCCGGATCCCATGGCCTGTTTTAATTCTGTATAGAGTTGGTTGTTCTTTTGTCCGCTGATGCGGGATAATATTTGGGTGGCTTTGGCCAGGGTTTGTTCCCTTGATTTAGATGCGGCCTTTCCCGAATTTTTAGGGTCCTGGGAGTTTCTAATCATTTCTTGCGGGAGGCAGTATAGAGCTGTTGATACCCGGGTACCAGTAATAGGTAAGAGGTTGCGGTCCAATATTTCACCCCGGTTATATTCTTTTAGTTCTACCTGACGGCTGCGCATGGCTACGGCCTGCCGGGCCATTTCCTGCCCTTTTATGAGCTGATGATATCCCAGCTTCGCCATCAAGCCGCTGGTAATCACCAGAAAAGCGCACATTATTATAAAGATACGTTTTTGCAATAAAATAACCCCTTTGCATGAAGCCTGTTAATATCTTTCGCTCTGCCGGGGTTAGTTATGCAATAACTCTGGGGATAGGCCCTGGAGTTATTGTTATTAAAATTTAGGCAACTAATTCATTATAATTTACCACCAAAATCTCAGCCTTATTAGTTAGAAGCTCTTGGATTATTTCTTCCAATCTCATTGCAGTATCATTATCAACATAATATTCACCACATTGACCACAAACATTTGCTGGAACATTTTTAATTATCACTATCCGTCCCATTTTATCAACAATATGATTAACTCTACTCTTATCTAATTTTGACTTACACATTATGCAATTCACTAAAGCTTACCCCCTTCTTTTCCTGAAATCGTCTGTCCATTCTTCCTTATCAGGATAATAACTCGTTATCATCCAAATATTATCTTTGCCTACAGCACATACAACATGAAGCATTTTTTTATCAGTAAACCCTGCTATTAAACAACTTGGATAAGGGTTATCTGTGGGATAGTATTCAATGATTTCACCGTTTAATATGCACTTCAACACATCGTTAAGCGTAATTCCTCGTTGTTGCATTCTAGCCAGCATATGTCCCCGCCATTGTATTTTATTATCTCTAATTAAGCTCTTAATGTCATCTATGTTAAAGGCCATATTACATCTTAACCCCCAAACAAATATTTACACTCATAGTATCGTACCATATCCTTTATTTTCCAGCAATAGAGGAAATGGCAGATGCCTGAGGATTTCTACTAGTTCGGGGTAGGTGCCTTCGGTACCGCGGATGATGACCAGGCCTTGCTGGCGGTCGATGGTGGAGACAATGCCCAGGTTATCGTAGGCTTCGATTATTTTGGTCAGCATATCTATGTTTTCGGGGGCAACCCGGGCCTTAATTTCTGATTTCATTTTCCTTTCCTGCCTTTCCTTGGTTAATAAGAAATAGAACGGGATTAGACACTGAAGGACACTGATTTCTTATGATTAACACTGATTTTTTTAATTTTTAAGGATGCGGATTTATGTAGTTTTTGTA
>DUMX01000074.1 GCA_012839665.1 Gelria sp. | reverse complement strand
TCTATTTAATTATCCCAGCTTTTGAATGTTGGAAATCGGGAGCCCTAAGGGGCTCCCTTTTTTATACCCATTTATTGTTATAGAGATAGCATCAAGAAATAAACCACTCAGCATATATATAGATATATGCTGGTTTATTTTTGTGTTTTCTGCGAAGGAGGTTTGCAATGGCCTATGACTTTGATGCTTTAATCCAAAACGATAGAGAGAGTAGGGAGAAAAAAGCATTTGTTACTACCTTCCTCGAATATCTGCATATAGTACAAGACAATCCTGATATTACGGTACTATCCCATGAACGAATGTACGATGTCATTATGCAAAGAGGTATGGAAATAATCAAGACTGAGGACTACCCTCGTCTAAGAAGGATATATGGCAACGACATTATCAGAAAATACAAATTTTTTGAAGATGAGTTTTATGGAATTGATCATGTCATTATGGAGATAGTAAGATATTTCCATTCTGCAGCTATGCGGGGGGAGGAATCCCGGCAGGTTCTCTACCTGGTAGGCCCAGTTGGTTCAGGAAAATCCTCATTAATGGAGAGCCTGAAAAAAGCATTACAAAACAGCCCTCCTATATATGCGTTAAAAGACTGTCCTATGCGGGAAGAGCCCTTGCATCTGATACCAAATCATCTGAGGCCGCGTTTCGAAGAATTACTGGGGGTAAGAATTGAAGGGGATTTATGCCCTATTTGCCGCTATCGTTTGCTTAACGACTATCAGGGTAAATATGAAGATTTCCCGGTAGTAGTCAGCGGTTTTTCCATCCGGGGCCGTAAAGGTATTGCCGTAGTACCCCCGGTTGACCCCAACAACCAGGATGCTTCGGTATTGGTGGGTTCGGTAGATATATCTAAAATGGACCTTTATCCTGAAGACGACCCCCGGGTACTATCTTTAAATGGCGCTTTTAATGCAGGCAACCGTGGAATTGTGGAGTTTATAGAAATCTTTAAAAATGACGTTGAATACCTGCATACTATTTTGACAGCCACCCAGGAAAAATCCATTCCCTCACCGGGAAAGGGTGCGATGATTTATTTTGATGGTATAATCCTGGCTCATTCCAATGAAGCGGAATGGAATAAATTCAAATCTGACCATACCAATGAAGCCATATTGGATCGTATTGTTAAGGTAGAAGTACCTTACTGCCTGGAGCTGGACCAGGAAGTGAAAATATATCAAAAGATACTTAAAAAGAGTAATTTTAAGGCCCATATAGCTCCCCATACCCTGGAGATTGCATCAATGTTTGCGATTATCAGCCGGCTTACTCCGTCTAACAAGGTTGATATAATCAGCAAGATGCATATTTATAACGGGGAAGAAGTAGTACAGAAGGATACCACTAAAAGGGTTGATATCCAGGAATTAAGGGATGAAGCTGACCGGGAAGGATTTACCGGCATATCGACCCGCTTTATTATGAAAGCCATAGATAATACCTTGTCTGAATCGGAACATAATTGTATTAACCCCATCACGGTTCTGGAATCGCTGATAAAGGCTGTAAAATCCACGGATGCCAGTGATGATGAGAAGAAGCAGTGGCTTACCTATTTACAGGATACTATTAAAAAGGAATACCACCGTATTTTAGAAAAAGAGATTACCCGGGCATTTATCCATGGTTATCGGGAGCAGGCTGAGGCCTTGTTTAACAATTACATTGACCATGCCGAGGCTTTTGTCAACAAAGTAAAACTAAAGGATGCTAATACCGGTGAGGAACTGGAGCCGGATGAAGCTTTTATGGAGTCGATTGAAGCCGGTATTGGCCTGACTGGGAATGCTGCCCAAGGATTCAGGCACGATGTTACCGCTTACATGTTTTCCCTGCTGCGTAATAAACGGAAAATCCAATTTGATAGTTATGAACCCCTGCGGGAAGCGATTGAGAAGAAACTGATAACTTCAGTAAAGGAATTATCACGGGTAATAACCCAGACCCGGGTGCGGGATGAGGAACAAAACCAGAAATACAATGACATGGTGGAAGAAATGAAACGTAACGGCTACTGCGACCACTGCTGCAACGTAATCCTGCGCTATGCTGCCAATAATTTGTGGAAAGACTGAGGGGAATACTATGGCTATTTTTCGTGAATATGAGAGTGGGGGGCGGGACCGCAGTGCTGAGGACCGGCGCCGGCACCGCCAACTCTTGGAAGAATCCATAAAGAAGAACCTGGGCAGTATTATTGCCGAGGAAAGTATTATTGGTAAAAGTAAGGATAAGACGGTAAAAATACCGGTCCGAGGCATAAAGGAATACCAGTTTATTTTTGGTGATAACCATGAACAGGTAGCCTCCGGCAGCGGCAAGGAAAAGCGGGGGGATAAGATAGCTACCGGCAAAGGTGGGCAAAGCGGAGCCGGTAGCGGTGAAGGAGCAGGAAATATTGAGGGCGAGGATTATTACGAAACTGATGTCACCCTGGAAGAACTGGTGCAGTATTTATTTGAAGACCTGGATTTGCCCTTTCTGGAAAGGAAAAAGTTTTCCTATATATTAAGTGACAAAAGCCATAAGCGCCGGGGAATACAGCGTAAGGGCATACCTCCCCGCCTGGCTAAAAAACGCTCCGTGGTCGAAAGGATTAAACGCAAAAAATCTATGGAAAAGACCCTGCAGGACCTGGGGCAGGATAGTGAAATAGAAAGGTTTCCCTTTCGAGAAGAGGATTTGCGCTACCGGCGCATCCGGGAGGAATTGCGCCCGGAATCAAATGCGGTAGTCATTTGTATTATGGATAATTCGGGTTCCATGTATCTTAACAAG
>DUMX01000073.1 GCA_012839665.1 Gelria sp. | reverse complement strand
GACCCCTTATTACAGAGTCTGGTTGCTGAAGGTGATTTACCAGGAGCACTATGGAAGCAAGGCTTTTTCAAGGGGGCCGGGCTATCGTGATGGAGCTCTATTTCATGCTGGAAGAACCTTCGATGAAAGAGTTATTAAAAACTATTTTACCGCGGGTGTTACCAGAAGGGGTTCAGTATTATTTAATCAAGCATGAAGGAAAACAGGATTTGGAAAAATCCCTGCCGCGGAAATTAAAAGCAATAACTCAGGATGTGCGATTCATAGTAGTCAGAGATCAGGATAGTGCTGATTGCCATGAAGTAAAACAACGATTATGTGCCATTTGTTCTTCCAGTGGAAGAGCAGATACGGTGGTCAGGATTGCCTGCCGCGAAATGGAATCCTGGTTTCTGGGTGATTTACAGGCTGTGGAGAAGGCATATAATATTGGCGGACTTTCCCGAAGACAGCAACAGAGAAAATATCGGAATCCCGATGGGCTTAATAATGCCGCCCAGGAATTAAGGCGGCTAGTTCCTACATATCAAAAAATAAGTGGTGCCAGGGCTATCGGACAACATATGGATATCAATAATAACTGCTCCGTTAGTTTTCGGGTATTTATAGAAGGGGTTTATAAGGTTATTGGGTAAGGAGCGGTTAAGGAGTACTGGGCGTGGCTGGAGGTAGTACCCGAAAAGTTAATATGTATTCGATAGGATGGAGTTACTACTACATACTTAAGAGCCGAGATGCAGAATCCGTAAGGAAATTATGTTTTCCCAGGAGGCAATAAAATGAAAACTATTATTATAGACCAGGCCCGTATGACTTCCACCCGCCTGCCCGGAAAAGTGATGAAAAAAGTCCTGGGCAAGCCCCTGCTGGAATACCAGATAGAAAGGCTGCGTCAGGTCAGGCTTGCTGATGAACTGGTTATTGCTACCACTACCAATGATACTGACCAGCCTATCGTCGAACTTTGTGAACACTTAGGGGTAGCTTATTACCGCGGTTCGGAAGAGGATGTATTGTCACGTTATTACGAAGCCGCTACTCAATTCGGGGCAGATGCAGTGGTTAGGGTGACCTCGGATTGCCCTCTTATTGACCCAGGAGTAATGGATGAAGTCATCGGCCTGTATATTAATAATCGGGATAAATACGATTATGTATCGAATACCCTGGAACGAACTTACCCACGGGGATTGGATACCGAAGTCTTTTCTATGGCGGTTCTGGAAAAAGCATATAAAGAGGCCGGGGAACAGCCAGATAGAGAGCATGTTACCCTTTTTATGTACCGCCGGCCGGAACAGTTCCGGTTGGCTAATTCCAGCGGTGCTGTAGATTACAGCCACCATCGCTGGACCGTAGATACCCCGGAGGATTTCAGGCTTATCCAACTCATCCTGCAGGAACTTTATCCGGTTAATAATCGGTTTACTTGGTTAGATGTACTCAATCTTTTAAATGAACACCCGGAGTGGGTAGAGATTAATGCTATGGTAAAACAAAAAGAGGTATAAATGTAAGGTGTGGAAATGGGGGATGGTTATGGAACAGAGAAATATTGTTACTCAGACCATGACCAATATGTACAATATCTATAATGACATAGGACGAATTATCCGGGTTATTGAGGAGGAAACAAAAAACAGCAACCTTATTGCGGTCGGTGGTGATGCAACCGTAACTTGGGAAAATTCATATGCTTATTACAGACCTGAAGCCTGGCTCCCGTCATGGTTTGCCAGAGCCTATCAAACTGAAAGATTTGAAAACAGGGCGGTAGGATTCTGTATACACCTTGGTGGAGAGCGATACGATAGTGTATGGCAGGAGAAATTAGAGGCAGCCCAGATTCATTTCCCATTTATCAATATTTCATTGATTGAGATGGATACAAAAATTAGGGAAGTTAAACGGAGTAATTTGAACGATATATTTTGGTCGGCAGGATGGTATGAGCCATGGTGGGTTAGTAATATTGAAAATGAAAGCCTGGTTTTTAGCCAGGAAAAGGAAATGGATGGAAACTCAAAACTTATCACTTACTTTCTAGATCTGTTTACCCTGAACAGTAAAGATACAGTTTTACGGTTGGTGGTAGAACCAATGGTTCAAATGTTAGCTGGGGATATTGATTGGGTAATCAATAATAAATTGCCGGTTATCAAAATTACCCCACCCAGTTTTGCGGGGGAGTGATTTTATGTTGGCAGCCGAGTTGCATGGGAAGATTTCGGATAGGAATATTTCCGATCGCATGGAGGATGTTCTAACGTCTTATGTTATGTCACTTTTTCGCTATTTGAACAACCTCTATATTCCGCTATTATTCTTATCCCAGGCAAGGAATTTGCATGGAGAATTTTTACATATAGGAAAAACACTTTCTGCAGTGGAGCTTTTCTTTTGGCCTAAATTTAGCCTTAATGATAAAAGCAGTCGAGAACCGGATGCACTCCTAGTATTTAGCGAAAACTTAAGCAACTGTGATATCGCCATAGAGATTGAAGCGAAATATCTATCTGGCCTGAGCAATATCTATACTCCTGAGTTTGATGAAGACATGGATGAAGATAAAGGAGAATTAGAATTTCTCAAATATGGTCATCAGCTCGCAGACGAGTATTGTGGGCTTTATTGTGGTAATTGGAATTTAGAAACGGATACTCAAAAACGCCTGTCATTAAGTGAACGGAAATATCTCGTTTTCATTACCGGGCATTATGAACTACCCCGGCAGGATTTGCTGGATGCAGTTTACGAGGTAGAACAGCGCAAGTGTTATAATACCGAAATTAATTGTGGCTTAAATCCGGGGGAGAATATCTTTTGGGTTAGCTGGCGTCAACTTTCAGAAATACTTGAAACTGAAAGTTTGGCGGGATATCCTGACTATTCTCAGGGGGAAATAAACCTGCTTGAGGATATTCGCAATATGCTAATCGGAAGAGGATTGGTTCCTTTTACCGTATGGCAGAATCTTCAACCGGTTATGGTTTATAAAAGCTTTTGGGAAAGAAAAGCAGGAATAGATGGGGGGTACTGGGCAGGGCTGGAGGTAGTATCTGGATATATCCCTTTTTTAAAAAAGTTTTAACCCTGGAAATCTACGTATTGTAAAGAATTTGGTTTTAATATATTGGGTGAGTGGTATTTTGGAACTGACATAGTAGATCTATTTAGATTCAATTGCACAAAAATGAGACAGTTGAACGTCAGTGATTCAGTTATAACTTGTTTTAAACATCAATTTGTACCTATTATTGACCAAATCCAGTCCATTATGGATAAAACGGAGTTTTGCTCTGAAGTCCACCTGTTAATTAAAACAAATGAATGAGGTTTAGTTAGGTACAAACTACTCGGATTTCTGCTTATTTAAAAATAAGACCGGAGTTTAAGGTTACAAAGGGGGAGAATACATGAAAATACTTTTACTGGGTTCAGCAGGAATGTTGGGTAGCGCAATATATGTTGAGGGAAAGCACAGAGGGTTAGAGATTCTAGGTGTTGATGTAGTAGATGCCCAGATAATATTGGATATTAGTAATGCAAATGAACTAACTAGATTGATAGAGCAGGAGAAACCCGATGTAATAATAAATACTGTAGCTATAACCAGTTTAGACGCATGTGAAAAGGATCCTGGTCTTGCTTATATGATTAATGCTCGACCGGTTGCAATCATGGCTTCTTTGTGCAAGAGGTTGGGCATTTACCTTATACATATTTCTACTGATCACTTTTTTACTGGAGACAGACGCTTGAAACATAACGAATCTGCCTCGGTAGTATTGTTAAATGAATATGCCCGAACCAAATATATAGCGGAACAG
>DUMX01000072.1 GCA_012839665.1 Gelria sp. | reverse complement strand
TATGAAAATAGTAGCTGGGGTCAGGTTTATTTTAAAAAAATCTGTGCTAATCCTAAAAAATCTGTGTAATCTGTGTCTATTAAAGTTTTATTTTCTTATTAATATTTGGTCAATCCCTTGGGGTAGACTAATATTACGTTACTATCACCCTGACGGTTAAAGGAAATTATGGACTCCAGCAGTTGCAGGATTTTTTCCATTTCTTCCTCATCATTATCATCGGTGATAACTTCGAATAACGATGCCGGTAATTGCATCCAGTTTAATAGCTTTAGTTCCTGTAAACCTTCATCCAGCAAAAACTCTAATTTGGAAAGGGGCATGGAAAACGGGGCTTGAGGTTTACTCTTAATATGGGCTTCCATTAAACTTATAAAAGATTTAATTTTTTCTTCTTTTTCCGGAGTTATGGCATACTGGAATAAAACATCATAGTAATGTTGTACTACCCGGATAGAAGTAATAGTAGGAAGCAGTAAATGCTCTTCCTGTCTTATAAATTTTAGTTGAAATGCTGGTATATCCTGCATATTTATCCACTCCTTAAACCACTATTAGTATTAGATTTTACATTATTAACAGTAAAAATGACAGCTTTCTACCCTAAAAATATTTATTGTCAGGAATGCGCAGGTCATTTACCTTACAAAGTGAGGAAGTAAGAAGGTAAGATTTATGGGGGTGAGTTGTAAAATGGATTATCACTATTATTCCCGGAGGAAAAGGGATGAGGTTAAAGCCGAGGCCGAGCAAAAAAAGGTTGAAAAGCAGAGATTTAAGTACAACCTGTTAGGTATACTGGCTTTGCTTATAGCCTTGTTGTTTGCTTTGGATATATTTAATGTATCTCGGTTTTTTACCGGCAACTAACTTAACCGCTATAGTTGCCGGTAAACCCGCGCTCATTTAACTGTCCTCTCACTCCTTACCCCTTACTCTAAATAATTGATGCCCATGACTGCCCGTACTTCGGCCATTGTATCCAGGGCGGTTTGGTGGGCTTTTTTGCTGCCTTCCATTAATATTTCCCGGATAGATTCATTATTATATTTTTCTCTTCTTTCCCGCATTGGTTCTAATAACTGATTTATCTTTTCGCTTAATTTCTTCTTACAGCTTACACAGCCTATATGGCCCTGGCGACAGTCATTTTCTATTTCTTCGATTTCTTCCGGGTTAAAAACCCGTTGATATTCATATACGGTACAGACTTCCGGATGCCCCGGGTCAGTCTTACGGATGCGGGCCGGGTCAGTTACTGCATTTCTAACTTTCTGCCATATCTCGTCGGGAGTATCGGATAAGAAAATGGCATTATTCAGACTTTTACTCATTTTGGCTTTACCATCCAGGCCAATTAGACGAGGAACATCCCCGATTAAGGCTTCGGGCTCTATCAAGACCGGTTTGTATAAATCATTGAAGCGGCGTACTATTCTTCGGGCCAGTTCAATGTGAGGAATCTGGTCTTCGCCAACTGGTACCAAATGGGCCTTGAATATGCTGATATCAGCTGCCTGGCTTACCGGATAGCCCAGGAAACCATAAGTCATATCCTTAAAACCGTGTTGGGCGGCTTCGCTTTTAACAGTAGGGTTATGACGCAAAACGTTTACGGTTGTAAACATAGAATAATACATGGTTAATTCGTGAATTTCCGGTATCATACTTTGAATAAATATGGTAGACAATTCGGGATTTATCCCGGCAGCCAGATAATCGCTGGTAATTTGAAAAACATCTCGTTTCAGGTTTTCATCCTTTTCCCAATGGGTGGTAAGGGCCTGTACATCGGCAATAATAATATAGCTCTCATATTCTTCCTGCAGTTTAACCCGGTTAGCCAGGCTACCTACATAATGGCCCAGATGCAAATTCCCAGTAGGCCGATCCCCAGTTAAAATACGCTTCTTACCCTCCGACATAATTACTCATCCTTTCTGAAATTTAAAATCAGGTTTATCTGTGTCCATTAAAAAAAGCCCCTGTCCGCAAGGGACGGAGGCTTCCGCGGTGCCACCCTTATTGACCATAACGGTCCACTTAACAGGCGCTTTATAACGCTTTTCCCGATAACGGGGGGATAACCGGCCCGACCTAATCTGCTATAATTAGCATTTCAGTTTGCTACTCCAAGGTCCATTCGCTCTACCTTCCAGTACCGGTTTCCAGCCTCCCGGCTCTCTGTAACTATCCAATAGAGCTACTAATCCTCATCATTGTATTTTAGTGTTATTTAACCCCCCATACCCTACGGCAATCACCTATGAAAATAGTTGCCCAGGTAGTACGAATGGGGGAAACTCAGTGTTATTCATAAAAACTCATAGTATTCAGTGTCTAATCCCGTTCTAAAAATATCACAGGTATAACTCGAAGTTCAAGCCCGGGCTCAAATATTTTTTAATTTAAGTTGCGAAATTCAATTTTTGAATTATAATGTTTAGTATATGACTATATCATCAAACTCCCTAATTGAATAGGTTTATTTATATAAATGGTCAAAAAGTAGGTTCTATTCAAGACTGGATTTTGTATCTGTATTTAAATTAATTTATATAAAGGAGTACAAAATATGATTGATTTCTACACTTTTCTTTGCTTTAGTATGCGAGCGGCAATGAAAAAAATTGATCGCCATTTAAGTGGTCAGTTAGAGCCATACGGAGTGAGCATACCACAGATGTTTGTTCTTACCTGTCTTTATGACGAGAATGGTATTACTCTGAAGGAGATAGGTAATCGGACATTAATAGACAGTTCTTCGATGACCGTTCTGGTTGATAAGTTGGAGAAAGATAAACTGGTTGAAAGGCAGCTTGACCAGGAAGACCGCAGGGCCATTAGAGTTCATATTACTGATAAAGGTAAGGCTATAGCCGAAGAATTAATTAAAATTGGAACCGAGTTTAATGCCGAGCTTTATGATATGCTGGGCGAGGGGAACCAGAAAGAGTTTACCCACGGCATTAAAAACATTTTAAATGGATTAGAATAAAAATCTAACCTGAGTCTGAACTAAGGAATTTTAGGCCCAGGGCAACAAAATATAAGGCTAAAACAGCGGCAGCGGTAATACCGGAATCATTTACGATGATGGCTATGATAGCTGCCATTGTTATTCCCTGCAATGCCCCATATATAACGGGTAGTTGCTGCCGGATCTTTTTTATTAAATGGGCTGGCCGGAAAACTAAATAAGTAGAAATTAGCACCAATAATAAGAAAACCCATCCCCAGATGCTATAGTTGATGACTCGTAATTGCATTTGTAATTTTCGGCTTATTATACCAAACATCTCTTCCCAGCCCCCGGTAATAATAAGGTTAACGCTGTGCCCCAGGTGAGATTGAATCTCCAACGGTTGTTTTAAATCAATTATGACCATGATAACTATCAAGACCAGGGTACTTGATAGTAAGTAAAATATTTTAGAAAAATTAATGTTTTGCTGTTGGTAACGAAGGTAAGTGTAACCAAGACCGATGCAGGCAGTTATAGTTCCACCTACATTTATCCCGAAGAGCGGGTAGGCAATTAGAAAGACAATAAGGCCGAATAACAAAGCTACCAGAACCAGGTTGCGGCGGGAAAAGGAGTTTTGTAATAGCAAGGCGGTAAAGGCTATGGTGGCGCCAATGAGTATGCCCATATATTCGTTACCCAGGCCATAGTAACGGAAACCACTTATAATACGATAGCTTAATATAGAATGTTCAATCATTCCTAAACTAAACATCAAATCCAGGGCTATAACCAGGATGGTTAAAAATAAGATTGTGATTAAGGGGCTAATTTTTAAGGGGCGGGAAACAAACCAGCAGAATAAGGTTAGTATCAGGTTAATACCCAGTGAAAGCCCCAGAAAAAGCCAGCGGTTAAAGATATCGAAGTTGGCCATTAAGAGCAGTCCCAAAGGTATGGCCAGAGCAAATAAAATCAAATAATCGGTCAGCACTTCACTTTTCTTTCTAAAACGGCTTATTAAAGCAAGTACGAGAACGGATAGTATAATTGCAATATGAATCGTTACTATCCCGGGTTGATTTACATAATTAAATACGGCTCGCTGATTAATAATTTTCAGGTTGTCATAAACCCCGCTGGCAGGTTGAGCATAAATAGTATCCGGGATAGCCGGGTTAAAGTCATGTAAGATTGAATTTTTCAGGTTTATACTTGATACTATACCTTCTCGTTTGGTAGAGTAACTGGTTAATACTCCGGTGAAACCTGGTTTATCGATTATTAAAGGGGTTAGGAGTTCACCGTGCTCAAAGGCGGTTCGGGATGGGGTAGGACTGATGACGTAAACTACCCTTTTATGGTCAGCCTGCTCCTGTAAGCTGCCTATACAGGCGTCAATGGCTTGTAGTCGCTTAATTCTTTCCTTCTGAAACTGTTCAGCAGAGAGTAGATTCTGTATCTGGTCCAGTCTGGCCAAATCACCAAAATCAATTAATACCACATCATAGTTACTAAAATCCTTGTAAGCTTGTAGTATAGCCTTATAGTTGCTGGAAAGTGGAAGTGGGGAGGATTTTTCAACTACCTCTTTACCAACTAATCCGTTATCTACAAGGCCACGTGAATCCATAACTATTAAAGCTCCGGGACGAGAATAATAACCGGGTAAATCGGCATTGCCAATAACCGCTGTTTTCAATCCCAGGGCATGAAGTTCATCACCTAATTGTCCGGGTGTACCTAAATTACGTTGTTCATTATTTTTTTTAATAACTGCAATACTGCTTATAACGATGTTATGGTCAAGAGGTAAAATGCCGGTATTGCGATAGAATATTGTGCCTGCTTTTTCGCCCTTAATTGTTTCACTGGCTTTTAAATTAAAATCGGCATTGAAACTGCCTACTGCCAGTCTACCGGCTGAAATAGTACAGGGGACATTTTTACTGGTTCTTTCTCCGGCACTTAAAGTGTTTAGAAGTCCCAGGCTAGCTTTATTTTGCATAGCCCACAGGTTAGGAGTAACTTCAGGGTTAAGGTCGTTGTAGTCAAGTTTATCAATCAGGTAAATAATTACCTGTTGGGGCGCAGGTTCCGGATTCTCCTCTGCCTGCAGGTCAGCAGGTAAGGGGAAAATTAAAAATATGGTTAATAGCAATAATAATATTTTACGCATCCTCTCTTAACACCGCCCCTGCTTTTAAATGGCTATTACTACTTATGGTTAGCCACAGGCTATTCACCAGGTATAGTAGTATAAGGGCTGCAGCGATAACTCCAGTATCATTTACGATAAATACGGTAACGGCAGTAATTAGCAGTAATTTAACAGCCCGGTCTATAGCCGGGTCTTTTACTGCTATTTTTAACATAGTAGTAGGAGTTTTCCGCTTTAGGAGAACCAGGGTGGAGGCTAGCAGTAGCAAGATTAAGCTCCAACTGGAGTTATATATGGTGCTGGCCAATATACCCAGTTTAATCTTGATAATTGAAAATAATACTGTAATACCGGCGCCCGAGTAAAGGGTCTTTATAGCTTTGCCAGCATGGGAGGGGGCAGGATTGAACAGTGCATCCAATTGGGCTATAGCAAATACACCCAGGATAGCCACCAGTCCGACTATAAATACCTGTTTAAATGATATTTTGCGGCCGTTGTTTATTATTAAAAAGAACCCGGTACTTACCATAGCAGTTATTAATCCTCCCATATTGGCACCAAATTGGGGATGCCCTATTACAACAGTGGCGATGAGCAGCGGTAATAAGGCCACCATATTTTTATATACTGGTTTTAGAGATTTTAGTCGGGATAGCAGCAGTAAGGTGGCAATTATA
>DUMX01000071.1 GCA_012839665.1 Gelria sp. | reverse complement strand
TTACCTAAAGCCTATAGCCATGGTAATCGGCCGATAGGGTAGATTAGGAAACTGGTCTGCCTCCCGATTTGGAAAGGAGCCCGAGACCGCCTGATAAGGTCAGATAATTGCTGTTTCTGGGCCTCTTTGCGCTGTGGTTAAGGCTCATACGTCAATTATTAAACTTCCTGTTCAGGCGGGGGGTTTTTTGTTTTTTTAATCCTGATTGTACAAAGAAGCAAGAATTATGGAAGGAGTGATTGGAGTGGAAATGGTCAAATTGATCATTGATGGAAAGGAGGTTGAAGTCGCGGAAGGTACCACTATAATGCAGGCAGCTGACCAGGCAGGGATAGAAATCCCCCGGCTTTGTTATGACCCGGAATTAAAACCCCTGGGAGCCTGTCGTCTTTGCGTGGTACAAGTAGAAGGAAATCGTCTATTTCCAGCATCCTGTGTTACCCCGGTTAGCCCTGGCATGGTAGTGCATACGGAATCCCCCGATATTATAGAAGCCCGGCGCACTATCCTTGAGTTGCTGGTGGCCAATCATCCCCTGGATTGCATGACCTGTGACAAACTAGGAGATTGTAAACTGGCAGATTACTGCTATAAGTATGGAATCAAGGAAAGCCCCTTCGAGGGTGAAAAGCATGATTATGCTATAGACGATTCTAATCCCTTCATTGTCCGTGACCTCAACAAATGTATTTTATGTGGTGCCTGTGTTCGTGCTTGTGAGGAATTAACTGGTGCTGATAATCTAAGCTATCTCCACCGGGGTTGGCGCCGTAAAGCAACTACCGCTGGAGATGTTGACTATATCGATTCTGACAGTTGTGTATTTTGTGGACAGTGTGTAGCTGTATGTCCTACCGGAGCTCTACAGGAAAAAACTATGGTGGGTCAGGGCCGCCGTTGGGAATTTGAACGGGTCAGGACTACCTGTCCTTTCTGTGGAACTGGCTGTAACTTTGATCTGGCCGTAAAAGATGGCAGAGTAATCGGCGTCCTTTCTAATCCCGAAAGCCCGGTTAACCAGCGTCGCCTGTGTATTAAAGGCCGTTTTGGCTGGGATTATATTTATAATGAAAAGCGTCTGACCACCCCGCTTATTAAAAGGAACGGTAAGTTTGAAGAAGCTAGCTGGGATGAGGCTTTTAAGCTTATTGCCCAACGGTTTACCGAGATAAAAGAAAAATACGGTAGTGAATCTTTTGCTGCACTGAGCTCAGCTCGCTGTACTAATGAGGAAAACTATCTGGTACAGAAATTTACTCGTGCAGTTATGGGTAACAACAACGTTGACCACTGCGCCCGTACTTGACATGCGCCTACCGTGGCCGGTCTGGCCACCACATTTGGAAGTGGCGCTATGACTAACTCTATTAATGAAATTTCTACTGATGCTGAATTAATGTTTTTAATTGGAACCAATACCACTGAAGCTCATCCTGTAATTGGGTACAAGATGAGACAGGCAGCCCGTAATGGTTGTAAATTGGTGGTCTGTGACCCCCGCCATATTGACCTGGTAGATGAAGCCGACTACTGGTTGCGTCATAATCCGGGGACAGATATTCCTCTCCTGAATGGACTTATGCATATCATCATTAAAGAAGGCCTGGAAGACAAAAAATTTATCGAAGAACGTACGGAAAACTATGAAGAGTTAAAGGACATAGTGGAAAATTATCCTCCGGAGAAAGTATCCGAAATAACGGGTGTTCCGGTTGAGGATTTATACGCTGTAGCCCGCCTCTATGCTACTACTGACAAAGCTATGCTTTTCTATACCCTGGGAATAACTGAGCATATTTGTGGAACTCGTAATGTTATGAGCTGTGCTAATCTAGCTATGCTGACCGGGCATCTGGGACGTGCCGGTACCGGCGTTTGCCCTATCCGCGGGCAAAACAACGTACAGGGAGCATGCGACCAGGGGGCTCTGCCCAACGTTTATTCCGGTTATCAGGCAGTAACTAATCCTGAGGTCAAAGAGAAATTCGAAAAGGCCTGGGAAAGACCTATGCCTGATAAAGTAGGCTTAAAGATTCCGGAAATGTTTGATGCTGCTCATGAAGGTACAGTTAAAGCCATGTATATCCTGGGTGAAAACCCGGTACTAACTGACCCCGATAGCAATCATATTCGGGGAGGCCTGGAAAACCTGGAATTTCTGGTAGTCCATGAGCTGTTCCTCACGGAGACGGCCGAATATGCCGATGTAATTTTACCAGCAGCCAGTTTTGCAGAATGTGATGGTACCTTTACTAATACTGAACGTCGTATCCAGAGAGTACGCAAGGCTATAGAACCTATTCCCGGTAAGGCTAACTGGGAAAGCATCTGTGAGATGTTTAACTACATGGGCTACTCAGTAAATTATAATAGCCCCGAAGATATCTGGGATGAAATGGCGTCTCTAACACCTTCTATGGCAGGAACTAATTATGAACGGCTAGATAAAAAAGGTCTACAGTGGCCTTGTCCTACTCTGGACCATCCTGGTACTCAGTTTATGCATGCAAGCAAATTCACCCGTGGACTGGGACTATTCCAGCCCTCGGATCATATACCTCCCGGAGAAATGCCGGATGAGGAATATCCCTTCCTGCTGTCGACCGGGAGAATTTTGCATCATTATAACGTTACTACCCCGTATTCTCCGGGTATCATGAGTATATGGGATCGTGAGTGGGCGGAAGTAAATCCTGTAGATGCAGAAAAACTTGGGGTTGTTACCGGTGATAAAATAAAAGTTACTTCCCGCAGAGGGGAAGTTGAAACTGCCGTCACGGTTACTGACCGGGTACTTCCGGGTGTAATCTGGATGTCATTCCACTACAGCGAAACTCCTACCAATGTTCTAACCAGTCCTCATTTGGATCCAATTACCGGAACTGGTGAATATAAAGTCTGTGCTGTAAAGCTGGCAAAAATGTAGGAGGATTAAGAATGAAAAAGGTACCTGTTCACGAGGCAGTAGGTTTAGAGCTTTGCCATGATATTACCAAAGTAATACCCGGGCGGGAAAAGTACCGGGCGTATCGTAGAGGACAGCTAATAACTCCGGCTGATATCCCTATACTGCTAGATATGGGTAAGGAACATGTCTATGTATGGGAACCGCAAGATAGCCTGGTTCATGAGGATGAAGCTGCTACCAGGCTGGCCCGGCGAGCAGCTGGTAGGGGTTTAAGCTGTACAGAACCCAGCCAGGGTCGGGTTAACCTTTGTGCCCAGTATGATGGATTACTAAATATAGATGTAAGTCGGCTAAATTGGATTAATAATCTTGAAAACGTGATCTTGGCCACTATGCATAATAAAAGACCAGTAGCTAAAGGGCAAATGGTGGCAGGTACCCGGGTAATACCTCTGGCCATTGAAAATCATATTCTGGAAGAAGCAGAAAAGCTAGCTTCTAATCCGGAACCACTGATTTCGGTTATGCCTTTTAACCCTTTATGGGTAGGAGTTGTTATTACCGGAAGTGAAGTATATAATGGCCAGATAAAAGATGGTTTTGGCAGGTTAATTCGGAAAAAGGTAACTCCTTTCGGGGGGAGAATCATTGGACAGGTTATTGTCCCTGATAATGCTGAGATAATTGCCCAGGAAATAAATAATTATATTGGACAAGGTGCTGAACTAGTTGTAGTTACTGGCGGCATGTCAGTGGACCCTGATGATGTTACACCTCTTGGTATAAGAGCCAGTGGAGCTGAAGTAGTTTTCTATGGGGCACCGGCTCTTCCGGGTTCCCAGAACATGGTGGCTTACCGGGAGCACGTTCCCATATATGGAGTTCCGGCGGGTGCTTTGTTCAGTCATACTACTACTTTTGACCTTTTATTACCTCGTATTTTTGCTGGTGAACGTATTAGTAGGGCAGATATAGTGGCACTGGGACATGGTGGCTTATGTGAAGAATGTAAAGTGTGTCATTATCCGCTTTGCCCTTTCGGTAAAAGTTGCAGTTTTTAAGAACGGAGGTCAAGTAGTGCTGCTTAATATAAGTCTAGAAGAAGCCCAGCAGCTCTTGTTACGGGACCTTGGCCCGCTGGCTACAGAGAAGTTACCCATACTGGATGCTACCGGTCGGGTGCTGGCTAAGAATTTGGTTATAGAAGAAAACCTTCCTGCCTGGTCCTCAGGAGCACGGGATGGCTATGTGTTACATGCAAAGGACCTTGATGGCAATAGAAAACTCTCTATAACCAGTTCATTATCAGCAGAGCAACTATCGCAGATCCCTTTAAATAGCGGAGAGACTTTTGAGGTAAGGACCGGTGAAGTTATACCCAAGGGTAGTGCGGCTCTAGTTCCCCACGAAGATGTACAAATTGGGGATATGGAAATCTACCTGGGGAAAGCAGCCAGGGCAGGGCAATTTATTCGCCAGGCTGGTGAGGACTTTAAAGCCGGTGAGTTATATGCTTCAAAGGGGAGTAGGATTTCTCCTGGATTAATATCAGTATTAGCTGCTCAGGGAAGGAATGAAGTACAGGTTTATAGCAGGCCTCGGGTGGCGATACTTAGCCTGGGAGAACAACTAGTACCCTGGAGCGAGACTCCCAGCTCCGGCTGTTTAAGAGATAGTAATGGCCCCCTACTTGCCGCACTGGCCAGGCGAGATGGTGCTAAAATAGCCGGACTAGACGTTGCTGGCAGCAGAGAGCAGGCTGAACTTACAGCTCTCATTCGGGAAATAATGGTAGAAGCCGATTTGCTAATAACTATAGGTGGAACTTATGCTCGCAAAGAAGCAGAAACTAAACAGATCTTTACAGAGCTGGGTGGAGAAATGCTTTTTTGGGGAATACCCATTCAACCAGGAGGGCATAACGGTGCTGCCTTATGGGATAAGAAGTATCTTATTTCATTATCTGGTAATCCGGCTGCCTGTGCTGTAGGTTATGAGCTGCTAGTTGCTCCAGTAATTCGTGCTCTACAGGGAAAGGAGCCTTATACCCCCAGGGTAAAAGCTTACTGCCTGGATAATATAGGTGCTAAAGATGGCGACCGACGTTTTGTACGAGGTTATTTAACTAATGATGGCAGCACCTGGAGGGTGAAGGTTTTACCCGGGCAAAAGCCGGGCATGATTCGTTCACTGGTAGGCTGTAACGCCTTGATTGACTTACCTGCTAAAAATCCGGTAATTACAGCAGGTACCGTGGTTTCAGTTATTTTACTTGATCCCAGTAGTATCAGGTTAGAGCAGGATTAGACTGTTCATATCATAATGATGGATTAAAGTAATACTTTTAAAATAGATTAAATTATTAACTCCAGGGAGGTGAAAGGTAATGGCAGATTACAAAGAAATAATTAACCAATATAAAGATCTTCCCGGTGGCATTATTGAAGCTTATCATGCCCTGCAGAAGGAATATAGTTTCATTCCTGAAGACTCTATAGCCTATGCTGCCCAGGTTTTTGACTTACCTTTGGCTAAAGCTTATGGGGTGGCAACCTTTTATTCATATCTTAAGGTGGGCGAACGAGGTAAAAATGTAATTCGCATTTGTGAAAGTGCTCCTTGTCATGTAGCTGGTGCACAAGATGTAGTAAACGCTTTAGAAAAAGAATTAGGTATCAAGATGGGAGAAAGCACTGCTGATGGTAAATTCGCACTGGAATTTTGTGAATGTGTAGGTCAATGTCAGGTTACTCCGGTAATAACCGTTAATAGTAAGCCTTATGGCGATGTAACCCCGGAGAAAATACCCGGCATTCTGGGCGAGTACAAATAATGAAAGGAGGGAATATAATGGCTGAAGAAATGCGCATCGTCTTGCGGAACATGGGTAAAATAGATCCCTTGAATATAGACGATTACATTAATGCTGGAGGCTACAAGGCCCTGGAAAAAGCACGTCAGATGGGGCAAGAAGCATTAATAGCAGACGTTAGAAATTCTGGGTTGCGTGGACGCGGCGGAGCTGGCTTTAATTGTGGCATGAAATGGGGCTTTTCCTATAACGTACAAGCCGACCAAAAATATGTCGTTTGCAACGCTGATGAAGGTGAACCCGGAACTTATAAAGACCGTACCATAATGGAAAATGACCCCCAATCAGTCTTGGAAGGTATGGCTATATGCGGTTATGCCATTGGGTCCAATAAAGGCTATATCTACTGCCGGGGAGAATATCCCTATGTAGTTGATATCCTTAATAAGGCTATAGCCCAGGCTAAGGAAAAAGGTGTCCTGGGAGACTTCGACATTGAAGTACGAATGGGTGCCGGAGCTTATGTTTGCGGTGAAGAAAGTGCCCTGATTGAATCTATTGAAGGTAACCGAGGAGAA
Source organism: Gelria sp. (assembly GCA_012839665.1). GTDB lineage: Bacteria > Bacillota > Syntrophomonadia > Syntrophomonadales > Syntrophomonadaceae > UBA4844. The sequence continues at coordinate 2,608 of DUMX01000071.1, read as the reverse complement.
CCCCGCTTCAAACCACCGTTCCCACCAGTTATTGGTTTGTGGCAAAAGCCTACTATAGTAAATAACGTTGAAACCTTTGCCAATATTCCGGTAATAGTTGAGAAAGGTGGAGATTGGTACAAAGCTATAGGGGCGGAAAAATACCCTGGTACCAAAATCGTTACCTTAACTGGCGATGTCAACAATCGAACTGTATTTGAGGTACCTACCGATACCACCATTCGTCAGGTTATTTATGATTTTGGTGGTGGAATCAAGGACGGTAAGAACTTTAAGGCAGTTCAAATAGGTGGTACTTCCGGAGGCTTTATACCTGAATCCATGCTGGATACGCCCATTGATTTTGACTCTATGTCAGCAATTGGTGCAACCCTGGGTTCAGGCGCAGTATTTGTAATGGATGAGACCCGTGATATAGTTAATGTGGTAGCCAGGATTGCAGGCTTTTTTGAACATGAATCCTGTGGTAAATGCTCACCTTGTCGTGAAGGTACTAAACGTATACACGAAATGATGGAAAAACTAGATGCTGGACAAGGTAGTAGTGCAGATTTATCCCTCCTGGAGAGACTAGGCAAGGTTATGTCTAAAGCCTGTCTCTGTGGTCTGGGCCAGGCTGCACCTTCACCAGTATTAACCACTCTTCAAAACTTTAATGGTGAGTACCAGGCTAAACTAAACTAAATGTCATTCACCGCCTCCATACCAGGTATTTTACCTGTTATGAAGGATAAATAAAGAGAGAGTGAATGGGCTATGCAAGGGAAAAGCCCCTCCGTTTAAGGAGGGGCTTTTCTCGTTTTTTTATCAACTACCCAGCGTCCCCCTGTGTCCGCCCGGAATGTACCGTCTAGGGTGAACCCCCCGCTACCGACAGTTGGCCGGTTGTCTAGCTATTTCGTCTTTATCTCGCGATTCGTAGCGGAGGCTTTAGCCTTCGCTATCCTTTAAAAATACAATAAAATTCAGTGTTCTTCAGTGTCAAAAATTATTTATTAAAAATCCGCATAAATCCTTACTATTCCGCGGTTTCCGCGTCTATTCCCCCGTCTATTTCCGCATCAACCGTACGAAAAACCCACAAGAGATGTACGGAAATCATACAGGACTTAAAGCCTACAATATAGGTAATTCGGGATTTATAGGCTTTCCAACTTATGGCATGGTTTTTGCAATCTATTAAAGTAGTAAAGCAATACCAGCTTATAATTAAAGAATCCTGGAGGTGGAGAGTTCTTGGCCAGTATCGATGAATTAATTTACGATTTACATAATGGAAATGAGAAAACTAGAGCCTTTGCAGCTGAAGACATAGCATTTGATGGAGTGCCCGGAGGGACCAAGATTTTAATTGATCGATTAGGGGTAGAAGAGTCCCGTTTCGTAAAGGAAGTAATCGTAAATTGTCTGAAAAGTTTAAAGGGAAGGGAAGTTGTAGAAAAAATAGTTCCCTTGTTGTCAAGCGAAGATGCGTTTATTCGCAATGCCGGTATAGAAATATTATCAATGCAGGGCGAAATTGCCACCGAGTTTATGAGAAAACTGCTGGGTGACCCCGACAAGGATGTTCGCAAATTTGCTCTGGATATTCTATTTCAGCTAAAAGCCTTTAACACAGCTGAACTGATTGCTGAGGCTCTCAATGACCCGGATATAAATAATGTAATTACTGCAGTTGAATATCTGGGGCACCTTGAGGATACCAACTATACTCCAAGAATAAACGAATTGTTTATGCGTAGTGATAACATACTATTACGTTGTACCTGCTTGGAAGCCCTGGCTTTAATTGGAGATGAGGAATCTATACGCTACGTCAATAAGATGTATCCCAGTTATGACAACATAAGCATTTTAGAGCAGTATTCATTTCTGAAATTTGTAGCCCGTAAAGGGTCAGATATACATTTAAAGCTTATTATTTCTTTGATAGAGGAGAAAGGCCAGGTAATGCACAAAGAGATTATAAACGCTATTGCAGGTATTATTGGCCGTAATCCTCGTGAACAGTTGCCCCCTGATTTACTAAATGCGCTTTCCTATTATCTTAAGACTGACATCAATGATATTAACAAATATGAATTACTAATTCTGATGGGGCATTATCAGAATCAGGAAATTTACTCTATTTTACTGGAGCATGTGCATCATGAAAAAATGCTAATTCGTATGGGTGCGGTAGAAGGATTGGGTTTATATGGTAATGGCGAGGCTTTACCAGTTTTACTTAAGATGAAAGAAAAAGAAAAGGAAGGTGATTATGACCTATTGGAAACTATAGATAAATCTATTTCTCAATTACGTTAGCAAATGAGGTGATATGTTTGGAATTGCCTCTGGAATACTTTATTAAACTCAGGAATCTAATATATGAGCGCACCGGAATAAGGTATGAGGAAAACAAAATTTACTACATAAAGAAACGTTTATATCAGAGAATGGAGGCGGGCGGTTTTGATCGGGTTGAAGACTACATCAGACATTTAAAGATATTTGACCCCAAAGGCCGTGAATTTCAACAATTAATAAATCTGCTTACCGTAAACGAAACCTACTTTTTCCGCGAGTTTTCCCAGTTGCAAGTTTTTGCTGAATCCTGCTTGCAGGA
>DUMX01000070.1 GCA_012839665.1 Gelria sp. | reverse complement strand
TCCACGCTAATTCTCAATTCTTAATTAACCTCGTATTTTGGGTTACCACTACTTGAGGCAATACCCTTATCCATTGCTACCAGCACGTTATTTTCTTATTAAAGCTCCTCCAGGCTGAGGGCAGATATTTTCCAGTCGTCTTGATATAGCTGCATTTCTACCTGATAACGGTAACGGTCTGCCGGAGAGTAACAGCCAGTAAATTCCCGAGAAAAAATCACGTGTTCATTACTGATTTTATAGTAACTGATATAGGGAATGTCATTCTCATTAAGTATGGGCAGGCCATCACCAGGTCTGATAGCCAGGCAACTAAGCTCTGGTATAAACCAGGTGTACTCGTCCACTATGGCTGTAGCCAGATGCACATCAAATCCTTTTTTCAAGTAGTTAATAGCTTCTGCCCGGGTCCTGCCGTGTATTGGTAAATAGTAGCCCTGCCTTATCTCTGTATCATTTAAATAAGAGAAGTAGAGTCCGAAGCTATTAAGCATTGCTTCAAGAACTCTATCTTTCTCTCCGGTTGGTACAACGGCAGTCTGATTAGAAAAGGAACAGGTTTTAGCCTCCATTAGAGGTGAAAATACAAATGATAGACTAATTAATATTATAAGGCTTACTAGGCAAATTTTTTTTATGGGCAACACACCTTCTTTTTTGTAATTGTTATAAGCATAATACCATATAATGGTAAATACTTACAAATATCATACCCTATTTAAAAACAAAAACCGGCGAGATGCTTGATGCCTTCTCGCCGGTTATTCGTTTGGATTTATACTTCGTAAAAACTTACTCCCAATAAACCAGGACCGGTATGCACTCCCAGAGCAGGGCTGATGTCCGAGGTAACCAGCTCTTTAATATTAGGCAAATGACGTAATCTTTCTACCAATTTTTCGAATTCCTGCGATGCCCCGCCATTCATAATTGCCAGTTTAATCGGTCTTTCTTTCACCTTGTTCTCAACGATTTCTACCAGTTTATCGATAGATTTGAGCCGTCCCCGGGCTTTGCAATAGGTAAAATATTTACCTTCCCGGTCAACCGATATAACAGGTTTAAGGTGTAAAAATTGACCCAGCATACTGGCTACGCGGCCGATTCTTCCACCCCGGCGCAGGTATTCCAAGGTTTCAATAATATAGTATACTTCAACTTTGGCCTGAATACGTTGCAGGTTTTCCACCACTCGTTCAAAGGATAAGCCGTCAGTTATGTTGCGGGCTGCATCCAGCACCATCCAACCAGTTCCCATGGACAGGGTTTTGGTGTCCATTACATTAATCTTCAGGTTTTCAAAGTCACGGGCTACCATCCTTACTGTCTCAACCGTTCCAGAAAGGTTGCTGGAAATATGCAGTGCCAGGACATGGGTAAAGCCTTCGTGGCGTATTTGCTCAAAAGTTTTTGAAATTTCATGTGGACCAGGCATGGCAGTAGTAGGTATTTCATCCGGCATGCGTCGGTAAACCTCTTCCGGTTGTATGTCTATTCCATCAGCGTATTCTTCCCCCGGATAAATAATTTTGGCAGGTAATACTTTAATAGCAAATCTCTGAATAATTTCCTGGGGCAAATCACACATACTATCAACTATCAGGGCTATTTTTTCCTTCAATCCCTCAGCTCCCATCAATTATATAATAAACATTGCGTAAGAAGTTACAGCTAGATTATAGCATTTCGTTTTTAGTCAGTATACCCATTATATTCATTATTAAAAAGACGTTATCCTTCAGGTAAGGTCAGCAAGTGTTTATCAGAAAAAATACGGTTTGCTTGACATAGAAACAGCTTGCAGTTAAAATTGACCTGTAAAGGGTTTTACCTTTACACCTGGAGAGAATGTTATGCTGGCAAAAAGAAGTTATATGGTTTTCTTAAAAGATTTTTATGGTCCTTTATTGACCCAGAAACAGCAGGAGGCTATGAATCTTTATTATGAGAATGACTGGTCTCTAGCAGAAGTTGCTGAACATATGCAAATTACCCGGCAGGCTGTTCATGATATTTTAAAGAGGGCTGAAAATGCTCTACAAGAATATGAAAGCCGGTTGGGATTGGCGGGTCGTTTTCTAAAAACCCGCCAGCGCCTGCAGGAAGCATACGATCTATTGGAGCATCCATCCGGGGAAGATAATACAAGCAAAGTTCTGTTGATACTGCGAGAAATAGGTGATATGCTTTAACTCGTAAAGGAGTGGTAGCATGGCATTTGAAGGTTTATCAGATCGCTTACAAGATATATTTCGTAAGCTACGCGGTAAAGGAAAAATAAATGAAGAAGATGTAAAGGTGGCCATGCGCGAAGTTCGTCTGGCCTTACTGGAGGCTGACGTTAATTTTAAAGTGGTAAAAGACTTCGTTAGCCGGGTACGTGAACGTGCGGTTGGTCAGGAAGTCCTCCAAAGCCTTACCCCAGGTCAGCAGATGGTTAAGATAGTCCATGATGAAATGGCTGAATTAATGGGGGGTTCGGAGAGCAAGCTTAACCTGTCCCACTCTCCCAGTATTATTATGGAAGTAGGTTTACAAGGTTCAGGTAAAACTACAACAGTTGCTAAATTAGGGAAAAGACTAATTAAACAGGGACGACGTCCCCTGTTTGTAGCCTGTGATGTCTACCGGCCCGCAGCTATTAAACAGTTACAGGTACTGGGAGAACAGGTTAATATACCGGTTTTCTCTATGGGGCAATCTAATCCGGTGGATATTGCTCGGGCTTCGTTAGAATATGCTAAGAGTCACAACCGGGATGTTATTATTCTGGATACGGCCGGGCGTTTGCATATTGATGAGGATATGATGGATGAGCTCAAGGAAATTAAAGCCGCTGTTGAACCTGATGAAATACTGCTGGTAGTTGATGCCATGACCGGGCAGGATGCGGTTAATGTAGCAGAGAGCTTTAATCAGGAGCTGGGATTAACTGGGGTGGTCCTTACCAAGTTAGATGGTGATACTCGTGGTGGTGCTGCCCTTTCGGTCAAAGCTGTTACCGGTTGTCCTATCAAGCTTGTAGGCGTAGGCGAAAAACTGGATGCCCTGGATGTATTTTATCCTGACCGAATGGCATCTCGTATATTGGGCATGGGAGATATTCTCAGCCTGGTGGAAAAGGCCCAGGAAAACATTGATGTCAAGAAGGCCAAGGAGATGGAACGTAAAATCCGGCGGCAGGAATTTACCCTGGAAGATTTCCTGGAGCAGATGCAACAGGTCAGGTCTATGGGACCGTTGGAGGATTTATTGGGTATGATTCCCGGTCTGGGTAAACAATTTAAAGGAGCCCAACCCGATTTTGATGAAAAAGAAATAATTCATATAGAAGCGATTATCAAATCTATGACCCCGGATGAACGACGTAACCCGAGCCTGATAAATGGTAGTCGTAAGAAACGTATTGCCCGGGGAAGTGGTACCAAAGTTCAGGAAGTAAATCGTTTGTTAAAGCAGTTTGAAGAATCGCGTAAGCTAATGAAACAATTTGCTGAACTTGCTGAAGCGGGTAATCGTAAGGGTAAAAAAGGTGGAATGTCGCCGATGAGATTTCCCTTTTAAATCCCAGCTACTATTTTCATACTTGGTCCATGTGCTTTGCATTTTAGTATTTTATTTTAAAGATATATTATAAAAGGAGGTGAATAGATGGCAACGAGAATAAGACTGAAAAGAATGGGAGCCAAGAAGAACCCTTTTTATAGAGTTGTTGTGGCTGATTCCAGGTCTCCCAGAAATGGCAGATTTATTGAAGAAATAGGTTTTTACGACCCTACAACTGATCCCGCAACTATTAACATTGACGAAGAGAAGGCTTTGAAATGGCTGGCTAACGGAGCTAAACCATCCGATACGGCCAAATCCCTTTTTCAGAAGCAGGGCATTATGGCCAAATTTGCAGCTAACCGCAAGTAGTACCTTTGGCAGGGGGTGGAAGATTAAGATGAAGGATTTAGTCGAATTCATAGCCAGGCGTTTAGTTGATGAACCAGATGCAGTTAATGTAACCGAAATCGAAGGAGAAAGGTCAATAATTTTGGAGCTTCGAGTTGCACCTGATGATATGGGTAAAGTAATAGGTAAACAGGGTAAAATCGCTAAGGCTATTCGTACCATAACCAGAGCAACTGCGACTAAGGAAGGTAAAAGGGTAGTAATAGAAATATTAAGATAGGGCTAAATCATAGCCCTATCACTATTTATGTGTCTAGATTTGATTTTTTTAGCAGGGTAAAAGAGGTAGTTAGTTTGAGAGAAGTGGATTTAATTAATATTGGCAAAATAGTAGGTACCTATGGTTATCAGGGAATGGTAAGAATAATTCCCTGGACTGATTTTAGGGAAAGATTTAAAAAGCTAAAAACGGTCATTTTATGGCAAAATGGCAAGGGCCGCAAAGTAACGGTGGAAACTGCCCGTCCTCATCAAGACGTTTACCTGCTAAAACTGCAAGGAATTGACAGTCGTGAAGCCGCCCAGGATTATCGAAATGCCCTGATAAAAATAGATGAGAGCCAGCTATATCCGCTACCCGAAGATTATTACTACCATTTTCAACTGCAGGGCTTATCTGTATACGATGAGGAGAAGGGATTGCTGGGAGAGCTTACCGAGGTACTGGAAACTGGGGCTAATGATGTCTATGTGGTCCAGTCTCCCGAGTATGGTGAGATCCTATTACCGGCTATTAAAGATGTGATACTGGAAGTCAACCTGGAAGAGAAAATAATGCGGGTCAGTCTACTGCCAGGACTTATTGATTTTGGTGGTTAGGTAGTTGAAATCGAGTCAACTTGACTAATTGTCTAGAGTGAGGCGTCATATGAGGATTGATATTTTAAGCCTTTTTCCGGAGATGTTTATTTCTCCGTTTAATGAAAGTATTATTAAAAGGGCTCAGGAAAAGGGCTTATTAGAAATTAATTTAATTAATATTAGGGATTTTGCTCCGGGAAAGCACCAGCAAGCTGATGATTATCCTTTTGGGGGTAGTGCTGGTATGGTTATGAAGGCAGATGTAGTAATCCCGGCCATTCTTGGCTGTAAAAAAGCAGATTCCTGGCTGATATATATGTCTCCGCAGGGCAAGCCTCTGAATCAAAGGCGGGTAGAAGAACTAGGTGAAAAAAGCCATTTGGTACTACTTTGTGGACATTATGAGGGTATTGATTATCGAGTTATGGAACTGGTAGATGAAGAGATATCTATTGGTGATTATGTTTTAACGGGTGGAGAATTACCTGCGATGGTCGTGGTAGATGCTGTATCACGCATGATACCTGGAGTTTTGGGGGCGGAGGAATCGGCAACTGAAGAGTCATTTTCCGGGTCTTTGTTGGAACATCCTCATTATACACGTCCCCGTACTTATCAAGGGCAGGAAGTACCAGAGGTTTTACTTTCCGGCCATCATGAAAACATCCGCCGTTGGCGTAAGCAACAGAGCCTGTTAATGACCTTGCTCAAACGTCCGGAATTACTATTAAATCGGGAATATGATGCCGAAGAAAAGGAACTGTTACAGGAAATATTATTTAAGGAGCAGTAAACGGTGAGGAAGGGGAAAGTCTATATAGCACTTTTGCATTATCCTATGTATAACAAGCGTAAGGATATTATCACCACCTCGGTTACCAATCTGGACTTGCACGATATTTCTCGGGTAGCCAGGACTTATAACGTGGAAAGCTTTTTTGTGGTTCATCCTTCACCTAACCAGCACCGTTTAATAAAAGAGATAGTTTCTTACTGGCAGGAGGGTTATGGGGGTAGTTATAATCCTGATAGAAAGGAAGCTTTTAATCGGTTAAAGACGGTAGAGAGCTTACAGGAGGTATTTGCTTTAATTGAAGATGAGACTGGCCGAAAACCGGATACAATAGCTACCGATGCCCGAATTCATCCTAATACTATATCCTATAATGCGCTTAAAGAGATAATTTTTAACCAGGAGCAGGTTTTTTTAATCATTTTTGGGACCGGGTGGGGAATGGAAGCGGGTTTAATAGAAGCCTGTACTTATATACTGGAACCAATACAGGGAAGTGCCAGTTATAATCATTTGTCAGTACGCAGTGCAGTTTCTATAATTATAGACCGTTTATTGGGGGAATACTAAGATAATTCAAAATTTAGTTCAGGTTTTTCTTGAGTAAAGGTTATCGGTATGGTACAATACTACTGTTCTGTGTAACGAAGGCGGTCCGCTGCATTAAAGACAATGTATGAACGCCTGCTGGAAGGAGGTCAGAATAGTAGTGCAAGACATAATCAGGTCAATTGAAGATGAATATTTAAAAAAGGACCTGCCTGATTTTGCCCCCGGGGATAATGTAAAAGTACATGTTAAGGTAGTTGAGGGGGCACGGGAAAGAATTCAGATTTTCGAAGGTACGGTAATAAAGATTCGCGGAGCTGGATTATCTCGAACATTTACGGTACGAAGAATATCGTACGGTGTGGCGGTAGAGAGAACTTTTCCTCTGCATTCACCGAAAATAGCCAAAATAGAGGTTACCCGGAGAGGTAAAGTCCGTAGAGCTCGTCTGTTTTACATGCGCGGCCTAACTGGCAAAAAAGCCCGGGTTAAAGAAAAAGGAAGATTTTAATTTCAACATAAAGCATAGCAAGAAAAGGAGGATACTAGGGGTATCCTCCTTTTTATATTAACCCTAGCAGTGGTCGGCCGGGCAGACACACGGGTCTGCCCCTACAAAAACTACATAAATCCGCATCCTTAAAAATTAAAAAATTCAGTGTTTTTCATAGTTTTTC
>DUMX01000069.1 GCA_012839665.1 Gelria sp. | reverse complement strand
TGGTCTGTTATCACCCTCAACAATAAAATCGATATCGGAAATGTGGATAGACTCCCTTGTTCCCTTTCCAGTTCGTAGTATAGAGAAACAACAATACGTAGTCCGCTTGATCCAATAGGATGTCCCAAAGCAATTCCTGATCCATTGTGGTTTACTTTATCATAGAGAGATCCATGCCGTATTTTTCTTTCAGGCGGATTTTGCAGCCTATGAATTGAGGTGCAAAGGCTTCATGCAGTTCCCAGTATTCAACATCATCAAAACTCCAACCAGCTTTCTCCAGTGCTACCGGAATTGCTTCCGCCGGTCCGATTCCCATAATCTGAGGATCAACCCCAACACCAACCGAAGCCACCAGTTTCATAAGCGGTTTTATGCCTAATTCGGCCGCTTTTTGTTTGGACATAATTACGGCAGCAGATGCGCCATCATTAATACCAGAGGCATTGGCAGCGGTAACTACACCACCATCTTTTTTAAATGCTGGTTTTAGTCTGCCGACGCTTTCCATGCTGCAGCCACGAATAGGATGTTCATCGGTTTCAACAATGGTTACACTTTTTTTAGTTACAACTTCAACCGGAACGATTTCTCTTTTGAAAATACCATTATCAGTCGCATTTATTGCGTTGGTATGGCTTCTGACCGCTAATTCATCACACTGTTCGCGGGTAATGTTATACATGACGGCAACGTTTTCAGCAGTCATTCCCATGTGTCCCGGAACTAATGAATCAACCAATGCATCGTGGGTTAATGAATCAATCATTTTGGCATCGCCCATTCTGGCACCAGTTCTGGCAGTGGAAACCATATAGGGAACCCGAGTCATGTTTTCAACCCCTACCACCAATGCAATATCTGTTGCTCCTACCATAATGTTACGACTGGCAATTTCCAGTGCCCTCATTGCAGAAGTACAGTTTTGGTTTACAACACAGGCATTGCTGCGCTCAGGAAGTCCGCAGGCCAAACCAACAATGCGTGCCGGCAGAGATTTTTGTAAACCCGTATAAACCTGACCCATTACGATTTCATCAATAATGTCAGCCGGAATGCCTGCTCTATTGATGGCTTCCTTACCTGCCGTTACTGCTAAATCCCGGGCCGGTACATCTTTAAACTGTCCTAAAAACTTACCTATAGGTGTTCTACAAGCACTTACCATTACAACTTCATTTAATTCCATAACAAATACCTCCAATTATTATAATCATTTAGTTTGACCGCTTTATATTTGGGTCTGGAAATTTCTCACATGCCCATTAAGATAACATCCGTGACTACCAGGTCAGCCAGAGCTCAGGTTAACTTGATAAGGTTTGGTAAACACCCCCTTTGTGATGATTAGCATCATATATACAGGAACTTGTCTGCTATTTAATAAGATCAGCAAAATCTATGCCAATGAAATCATAAGATTATAAACGCACAAAAAAGGCGAGGTATCAGCATTTTCGATACCTCGCCAGGGAGCCACCATTTTATGGTATTGTATCAATTTAGGAGAGCTATTAATAAGGATAATAGGCTATACTGCTGTTTAGATGGTTTCTTGGACTGCTTTTCCCAATTTGGGAGACTAGTTTATGGATGTTTAGGATATATATGTCATACGAAGCTATAAACTCACTCCAGGTCGTACTTATTAAGTTTGCGATAAAGGGCTGAACTGTGTATACCAAGAATTTTTGCAGCCTGAGTCTTATTTCCGTTTACTTTTTTCAAAGTTTTTATAATGATTTGCTTTTCCAGACTTTCCACCGCCTGAGGTAGAGTTTCCT
>DUMX01000068.1 GCA_012839665.1 Gelria sp. | reverse complement strand
TCTCCGTTTTTTAAATAGTATTCTTTTTCAAAATATTGAGCCTGCCCACTCTTCAGGTGCTCCTGAATAGCCTTTTCCTCAACCTGTTGCCATTCCTTTGGAGTCAGGTCTAATGTCCAATGCATAGTCAATAATTCATCGCGGGAATAACCCAGCAAATTCTGAAAAGACCGGTTAAAATCTATTATGCGTCCATCCTTATATCCAATCATAAAGGGCTGGAGAGAATCATTCATAAAATGCTTAAACAACAGCATCGGCTCAAGTTTTTCCTGCTTCCGGCCAAAATCTATACCAGTCATAAAATCCCCCCCCTAAAAAGCATTATTGACGATTATTTACATTTAAGTATAACATAATTCTTTTTACTTTTTATTCCGATTTAGGATGAAAGCAGGGGGACATTTTTCTTGGTCCCATTCTTCGTTAGTCCCATTCTTCGTATGATTAACATTATTTTTGCAGTGGAATCAATTATGAATTATGATAAAAATGTACTCTCCGCAAGTAATTGTTGCATAAAGTGCCCTTGAAAGGACGAGAACTATGAAAGTAGAACATCTAGACTTGCATGGGCTAAATGTTCATGAGGCTATGGAGAAAACTAAAAGAAATTTAGAATGGTGTATGAATCACGGTGTTGACGTCCTTGACATTAATCATGGCAAAGGTCATCATAGCGACCGTGGTTTTTCCGTAATTAAAAAGGAAATACGCAAAATGTTACGCCAGAATGAATCCCTAAAAGAAAATGGTTATAAAATAGTTTATGGTGAATCAAATTTACCAGTAGCACTTAGTTTTGATGAAGGTCATACCCTGGTAGTGATAGCAGGAATAGAGAAAGAATACCTGGGAGACAGGCGGCAGCAAGAAAAAAACCGTCAACTATACTCAGATGAAGCCCGAAAAAACCGTAAACGTTATAAAACCCAAAAGGCAGCAAAACGCAAAAGGCGCAAATAGCGGGGCAAGGGGACAGGTCCCTTGTCCCAGAGATAAGCCCCGGCTTTATTTTTTGCCTGCCAGACGAGCAGTTACGTTAAATATCATCTTGAGCCCCAGATTATCCTGGGTGCTGAGGATGGATTCGGGATGGAATTGTACCGCAGCTACATGTAATTGCTGGTGTTCAACTGCCATCACCACATTATCCTCTGATATAGCTGTCACCTTTAAACAATCGGGGACTGATGTTACATATAATGCTTGATAGCATCCTACCGTAAATTCCCGGGGAATTGTTTTCCACAGCTTCCCTGGTTGCAATAGCTTAACCCTGTACGACTTACCGTGCCGGGGGTAATCAAGCACTCCTAACTGACCACCAAAATATTCAACTATGGCTTGCAAACCTGAACCCACCCCAAAAACGGGAATGTTTTTATCTATACAGCATTGAATGCTCTCTTCAGTATTAAAATCTGCGGGATAACCTGGTCCTGGTGAAAGCACAACCAAATCTAAACCTTTATCTGCCTTTATAATATCAGGTGCCAGATGCCAGCGGATTACCTCTACCTGAGCCCCGGTTTGGCGGAAGTAATTGGCCAGAGTATGCACAAACGAATCCTCATGGTCTATCAATAAAATTTTTTTATCCCGACCTGCCGAGAATTCATAATCCTTTTCAGGCGCCCGGACCTGGTCAGGACTCCGTAAGGATTTTATCAGAGCTGCAGCTTTCATGTAGGTTTCGGCTTCTTCATTTTCAGGAATGGAATCATATAATAGCGTAGCTCCAACTCTAATCTCAGCTACACCTTGCTTAATGCTAATTGTCCTCAAAGTCAACCCCGTATTTAAATCACCGTTAAAGGTGAAAAAACCTACTGCTCCTCCATACCATTCCCGAGGTGAATCCTCGTTTTCCTCCAGCCATTTAATGGCCGCCCGTTTGGGAGCCCCGGTTATAGTTACTGCCCACATATGAGTAAGAAATGCATCCAGAGCATCAAAACCCTTACGCAGGTATCCTTCCACATGGTCAACCGTATGAATTACATGAGAGTATAACTCAATCTGGCGCCGGCCTATTACCTGTACTGAGCCTGGCTTACAGATGCGCGACTTATCGTTGCGGTCAACATCGGTGCACATAGTAAGCTCAGCTTCGTCCTTGCTAGAGTTTAATAATTTTCTAATCTGTATCTCATCTTCCAGGGCATCTTTTCCGCGCCTGATAGTACCGGAGATAGGACAAGTTTCTACCCGGTTGCCTTCTACACGAACATACATCTCCGGTGAGGCCCCGACTAAAACCTCGGGCCCCAGGTTAATTATAAAGCCATAAGGACTGGGATTAAGGGAGCGCAATCGGTTAAATACCTGTGCAGGCGGGTCCGGGCAGGGCTCATAAAGTTTATGTGATAAAACTACTTCAAAAAGTTTACCCTCTTTAAATGCTTTTTTAGCTAATTCCGCCTTACGAGCGTAGCAGCCTGGTTGGTGCCGGGGTAACGGGAATACCGTTTCGTTAGTAATCGTTTCGTCTGTTGGTGATAATTCCAGCTCACCTGCTGTAGATGTAAATGCATAACTCAGGTGGTAAGCCTTTTCCATACGGTGGTCCACTACCAGAAGCTTATCCGGCAGATAAAGTATTAAATCCCATTGGTCAGGAGAACGTTCCTGTTTTAACTTTATGGGTTCAAACTGAAAAATTAAATCATAGCCAAATGCTCCATACAGCCCCAGAAACCGGTCCTCCTCTGCCATCAGTAATTCTTTCAACCCCCTGATTATTGAAAATATACTGGGCTGCCGGCTGCGCTCTTCTTCCTTAAAGAAGGAGCCCTGTGTTTTTATGCTCCCAGCTACTCTATTCTTCTCCAACCGCAGACCAGTTACGTCTTTATTGAAAGCCAAACTGCGGTTGATAGCAACTAACAAAGTCTGCCCGTTTTCACTAAGTGCCTCTATGACGAACTCCTGCTGCCGTGCCCGCAGCTGCAGGCAGGGCTCGATAAATCCAATATCCCACTGGCTATAGCGGCCCGGATATTCATAACTGCTGGAAAAAAGGGCCCCTTTCTGATAATCAATCTGCTCCAATATATAGTCACTGGCACCAGTGACTTCAACCTCTTCAGCTTCGCGCCGTATATTGACCCCACCCCGACTGGTATAACTGCGGGAAGTGAATTCTGTTTCCCCCGGGCTATATTTGTTCATAACGGTTTTCCTCTCCATTAGTTCTGGCAGCATAGGTTTTACTGAAAACCGCAGCCTGCTTTCTTAACTCCCCACTTAAGGTTACAAAAGCAGCAGGAGTTATAGATTGAGGCCCATCAGATAAAGCAAATTCCGGATTTTGGTGTACTTCTATCATTAATCCGTCCGCTCCGGCAGCTATAGCCGCCCGGGCTACCGGCGCTACCAGAGAACGTCGCCCCGTGGCATGGCTGGGGTCAACTATAACCGGTAGGTGAGACAATTCCTTGACCAGAGCTACAGCACCAATATCAACTGTATTGCGAGTCATTACCTCAAAGGTACGAATACCCCGCTCACATAATATTACTTCCTGATTACCAGCAGCCAGAATATACTCACAGGCCAGGAGCCATTCTTCAATAGTAGCAGCAAATCCACGTTTCAACACAACCGGGCGTTGTATCTGCCCCGCTTCCTTTAGCAGAGTAAAATTCTGCATATTACGGCTGCCGATTTGAATGATGTCACTGTAATAAACTACCTTCTCCATATCCCGGACATCCAGCACCTCAGTAACTACCGGCAGACCTGTTAATTCGCGGGCTTCTTTTAATATCTTTAAGCCTTCTTCCCCCAGACCGGAAAACGAATACGGTGAAGTACGAGGTTTGTAAGCCCCTCCGCGCAGGATATGCGCTCCCATATCCTTAATCAGACCGGCTATTTCCAAATAACTGTCCCGGGACTCTACCGAACAGGGGCCAGCTATCACCGTACAATTACCTTCCCCAATGTATACCGATCCTTCTGGAGTCGGAATTTCAATTACGGTCATATGGTTCCCTTTACGGGAAGCCAATTTATACGCTTCCATTTTTACCCTCCCTGGCCTTAACCAATTCTATAAAGGCCTTTTCCATTTGCCCCGGTAAGAGCCGGGGTCGGGCTTCATACTCTTCAATTATCCGCGCCAGATAACTGCCTATAACTACACCATCCGCATAATCTCTGAATGTTTCTACCTGCTGTCCGCCGGATATGCCAAATCCCAGGGCCAGAGGTGTTTTTGTCGCAGCCCTTATCCTTTGCAAATAATCCTTGATTTCCTGCTCCGGCAGACGTCTCATTCCGGTTACTCCCCTTACCGATACACAGTAAATAAAAGTGGCCTGCCGTTCGGCTGCCATCTGCACCCTGGCCTCAGTACTGCTGGGTGCCAGCATAGGTATAGTTTCTATGTTATAACCATCAAGAACATACATTTCGTCCAGGGGAACATCAGGAACTATCAAACCTTCTACACCTGCAGCCCGAGCCTCCTGCATAAATTTATCCAGTCCCATCCGATACAGGGGATTGTAGTAAGAAAAAAGGATGAGTGGCATCTCACAACTATTTTTCACCTGGTGAACGAATTCCAGACCCCGCTTTAAATTCAGCCCCTGCTTTATCCCCCGGTGATGAAATCTTTCAATCATTTCCCCATCAGCCAGCGGGTCAGTAAAAGGTACCCCCAATTCCAAAATATCGCAGCCTCCCTGCTCCAGGGCCTTGATACAATCCAAACATAAATCTTCATTGGGTACGAGAGCCATTATAAAGGCAATCAAGGCTGGTTTTTGTTCTTGCTGGTAGTGCAGCATTAGCTCCCTGATTCCAGACATTTAGAGCACCTCCCGTCTTAGTTGCAAATATCTTAAAACTTCCTCGGTATCTTTATCTCCCCGCCCCGAAAGATTAATAACCAGGCTGCTTCCGGCTGGAAGCTTTGGGGCTATTTTTAAGGCGTAAGCTACAGCATGAGCACTTTCCAGAGCAGGAATAATTCCCTCATATGCGCTTAATTTCAGGAAGGCATTTACCGCTTCCTCATCACTAACATTGACATAATTAACCCGCCCGCTTGCGCGCAGATAGGCATGTTCCGGCCCTACCCCGGGGTAATCCAAACCGGCAGAAATAGAATGGGTATCCAGTACCTGCCCATTTTCATCCTGTAACAACCGGCTCAAAGCCCCATGCAATACGCCATCATCACCTCGGGCCAGAGTCGCACAATGTTCACCCGGACTAATACCCCGGCCTCCGGCTTCCACCCCGATAAGTTCCACCGCTTCATTTAAAAAGGGATAAAATATACCCATGGCATTACTGCCCCCACCTACACACGCCAATATATGAGAAGGCAGCCGGCCTTCCAGACTCTTAAACTGTTCTTTCACTTCCTGACCGATAATGGACTGGAAATCACGGACCATCATCGGATAAGGATGTGGGCCTACTACCGAGCCAATCAGCATATGGGAATATTCAAAGCTTTGAATAAAATCGCGAAAGGCCTCATTGGTAGCATCTTTTAAAGTCGCACTGCCTTTATTAACCTCTTTTACCTCTGCTCCCAGCATCTGCATGCGAAAGACATTCAGCCGCTGCCTTTGCATGTCCCGGGCTCCCATATAAACCGTACATTCCATTCCCAACACTGCTGCTGCGGTAGCCGTTGCTACCCCGTGCTGTCCGGCTCCGGTTTCGGCAATTAGGCGCTTTTTACTCATTCTTTTGGCCAGCAGAGCCTGCCCCAGGGTGTTGTTGATTTTATGAGAGCCGGTATGGTTGAGGTCTTCGCGTTTAAGATATATACGTATGTCAGCGGTTAAGCCAGGAGTTGGAGGTACGTATATATCTTAAACGCGAAGACCTCAACCATACCGGCTCTCATAAAATCAACAACACCCTGGGGCAG
>DUMX01000067.1 GCA_012839665.1 Gelria sp. | reverse complement strand
TGGCTTATCAGGTTATGGGTATAGCAGATACCAGTTTACAGGAGGCCATAGGGCAGACTTTACTGCAACTGGGTCGGAAACGGGCTCTGGTAGTATGTGCGGAAAATGGCATGGATGAAATAAGCCCTATTGGTATTACCCGAGTTTTTGATGCCGGATTGGAGCAGCAGCAGACTTATACTATAAATCCCGCTACTTTGGGTATGGCACCTGTGGGGCTGGAAGCTATCCGGGGTGGAGATAAGGGAAGTAATGTCAAAATCATCAGGGATATATTTGTAGGAGTACCTGGCCCTTACCGCCAGGTGGTGGTGCTAAATGCGGCTGCAGCCCTGATGACAGCAGGGCGGGCCCGGGATATGCAGGAAGGCATGCTTGTTGCTGCTGAAGCTATAGATTCGGGAAAGAGCCGGGCTACTTTGCAGGCTATGATAAGCTACAGCCGCGACCGGGTTATGCCATGTTAGAGCGGATAATGAGAGTTAAGCAGCAGGAAGTACAGGAGTTAAAAAACAGAATAATAATAGATGATATCATCCCTGGCCGGCAGCCTTTGAATGTGGAAAAAACCTTCAGGAATTTCAACAGTATAGCCGTAATTGCTGAAGTCAAGAAAGCTTCTCCGGTAAAAGGCATACTGGCCCATGAATTGGATGTGCTGCATTTGGCCGATTGCTACCGACAAAATGGAGCAACTGCTATTTCTTATATTACTGATAGCAAATTTTTCCGGGGTCAGAAAGAGCTTCTTCCCCGGGTAAAAGAAAGTTCCGGTTTACCGATTTTACGCAAGGACTTTATTATTGATGAATTACAGCTGTATGAAACTGTTTTACTGCAGGCGGATATTGTGCTGCTGATAGCTGCCCTCCACGACTATCCCCGACTGCTGGCTTTAATGGAAAAGAGCCGGGAACTGGGGATAGAGGTGCTGCTAGAGGTGCATGACCGGGAGGAACTGCACAAAGCTATAGATTTACCGGTAAAAATGCTGGGGGTTAATAATCGTAACTTGAATGATTTTACGGTAGACATACGTCAAAGCTTGGAATTGGCAGAGCATATCCCGCCATCGTTTATTAAAGTAAGCGAGAGTGGCATCAAGACCCGGGAGGAAATCCTGCTGCTCAATGAGTACGGCTATAATGTCGTTCTGATAGGAGAAGCCCTGGTCACCGCTCCCAACCCCGGAGAAAAACTGCGGGAACTGAAAGGAGATTAATTAGACACTGAAATTTTATATTTAATGATAAATTCAAACCTAATATCTTTTAACCTGCGTATTCACTGATATGTATTCAATAAGGGTTTTTGCAGTGGGGGTTAGTTTTGTAAAGAAAAAGATTCAGTGTTATTCATAAAATATCAGCGTCCTTCAGTGTCAAAAAAGTGTCTAAACTGTACTGCCATGGAAGGGAGAAAATTCACATGACCCTGGTTAAGATATGTGGAATTAAAAATGAGGAGGAGGCCGTTTGCGCTTTCAGGCATGGTGCCTGGGCTATAGGGGAGGTGTTTGCTCCTTCCTCGCGTCGGATTGAGGTGGAGAAAGCGGCGGCTATAAACCGCAGCTTGAGTAACGGCATTATGAAAATCGGGGTATTTGTAAATGAAAAACTGGAGGAAGTTCAACACATAGCCGGGTTGTGTGAGTTGGATATGGTGCAATTACATGGGGATGAACCCCCTGAGTATCTGGAAGAGTTGCAGATACCAGTTATTAAAACCTTTTCTCTGACTGGTGCCCCTGACCTTAATTATATTCGACGATGGCGGCCTTATATCTATTTATTTGATACCTATAGTCCCTCGGTACGGGGAGGTAGTGGTCAAACCTTTAACTGGGAATGGTTGGACGAAATTACCAGGGAAATTAGCTTTATTCTGGCGGGGGGGCTTGATGCCAGTAATGTAAGAAAGGCTATACGTAGATTAAGGCCACTGGCAGTAGATGTTTCCAGTGGAGTGGAATATCCCGGGGGTGGCAAAGCCCCTTTATTAATAGAAGCATTTACTAGGGAAGTAAAGGAGGCAGATATTAGTGTATCCCAATGAAAAAGGTTATTACGGGCGTTATGGGGGCAGGTTTGTTCCGGAAACCCTTATACCCGCCCTGGAAAAAATAGAAAGAGCTTATCAGCAATTGGCAGTTGACCCTGAATTTCAGGAAGAAATGGATTATTACCTGAAAAACTATGTAGGCCGGGAATCGCCTTTATATTTATGTCAGCGGTTAAGCCAGGAGTTGGAGGTACGTATATATCTTAAACGCGAAGGGTGTTGTTGATTTTATGAGAG
>DUMX01000066.1 GCA_012839665.1 Gelria sp. | reverse complement strand
TATCCATGAAGTCCGGTTAAATCAGACAGTACCCGTACCGTTACCACACCTCCTACGGCTACGACTTCCATGGGATGGCGGATGTAGCGGTCTGCCATCTGGGATATATGCACCAGGCCACTACATCCGCCATCCCATGGAAGTCGTAGCCGTAGGAGGTGTGGTAACGGTACGGGTACTGTCAGTTGACTGGGAACGGGGCAAAGTGGCCTTATCCATGAAGTCCGGTTAAATCAGACCCCGTGGCAAACTGCATCTGTTTCTTCCTATCCTTCGCTCCGGGCTGATTGGCGCTTTTGGCTTCAACAATTAAAGCGCTGTTTTCAGTTGTGTTTGGTTTTTCAAGTTTAACAGTTTGATTATTACCGTTTTCCTTAATCTCTTCATTAACTTCAACTAATTTATCGCCAATTTGTACAGTAAGGTTTGCGGAGAGTTTTTGCAGCTCTGCAAGACGAGTTTCTTTATTAGCTATAAACTCTTTTGCAGAAGGAGATGAACCTGCACGCGCTTTATCAAGCTCAATTTCGGATTTCAAAACCCTTGCATCTCCATCAACCTTTGTTTTTACCGAGGATATCACTTGTGCTTGCTTTATATTTAAGGATAAACTAATAATCGAATTCAAACGTTCAGTTTCAGCTGGAATTTCCTCTTCGGTTTTTGGTTTAGCATTTTTGGTTTCTTTTTGTTTTTCCGCTTGCTGCTTTGCCTGCTCTGCCATTATTTGAGCAATCCGCTCATCAATGGTTTTAAGCTGTTCTTCGTAAGATTCAAGCTGTGATTTTATACTGTCCATATCTCTCCCTTTTTCAAGGGTGTTGCCGATAAGCTCATTTTTTCTTTCAATAACATCTTGTTTTTGTTTCATCAAAGATTCAATAAAACTGTTTGTTTTTCTTAACGGACTGATAGAAAGAGTATCTTTCCTGTCGTGTTGTTGGTTATTTTTCAAGGCATAACTATTTTGGTTTAAATCTTGATTAATACGATAAACGTTTAAAAAACCATTTTGCATGCCTATGTTTGGATTAATACGCATTTTAACTCCTCCTGCAGTGATGATACCCTATATATCGGCATAAAGTACAAATGCTTTAGCTCAACGGGGACCTCGTCTGTATATGGGATATGGGGACAGGTTCAGGTTCATTGTCCCTATCAAATCCGGGGCTTTTCCAATAAAACAGACAGCCCAGAGTTGGGTTTTCTCATTAAATCATGTTGAATAAGTTAAAATTAATTTAATACAGTGCAATCTGCTAATGATGCGCAGCAATTGTAGAATTAATTTGTAGGGAACGACCCCTGTGCCGTTCCCTACATATGAGGATGGGATTACAGTTGCAATAACCTTATCGGGGTCAAGGGGTTTGAGTTTTACTTTTTTACCAGTATAATGTGTACAAACCCACTGCAATTAGGAAGGTGAATTATGGATAAACAAGATAAACGCAAAATAGAAGAATATAAAAAACACCCAATGATTAATTTTGCGGATTCAATAAACCGTTCAACGATACCTGACTTGGGGGAGTTAACAAAGGGAAACCGCCGTACCAGGATTATTACTACAGTTATAATTATTGGTATATTGCTGTTTCTTTTGTGGTATAAAAGCAATTCATAATATTTATATTAAGCGATAAAAATAGAGGGGCTGATAGGGGGTTAAAATAAATGGATTATATCTATTTCATTTTAAAAGTTTTAAGTCTTTTAGTTATAGTTATGTTATTTACCAGACTTCTTATGGCAGCAGCAAATTATTTGGGTAAAGAATTTGGGATTGGAGATTTTATTTTGAAAGGTATCAAATCTAATTCAGAAAAAAGATAAGAGATTGTTCCGAGCGGACGGCCTGGCCAAAATAACCGAATTAAGTCCATATTAGACCGGGAAGACAGTTTGTTTCCCCGGTTTTTCTTTAGGAGTAGTATGTTGTACCTACGCGCTACTTATCAATAGTAAGCTTTTTGAGTAAACTGATGTTAAGATAGTTAAATAAAGAGACATGGGAGTGCATTTATGGAGAAAAAAAGGAAGATTATAGTTGTAGGGGGAGGGGCAGCTGGAATGATAGCTGCTATTTCCGCTCGCAGACTGGGTGCTGATGTTACCATACTGGAGAAAAATCCGCGGGTAGGCAAGAAAATACTGGCTACCGGAAATGGACGCTGCAATTTCACTAATATAAATGCTGATGCAGGGTATTATCATGGCAAAAACCCTAAGTTTATTTATAGTGCTTTATCAAATTTCACCGTAGATGATACGATTAGATTTTTTGAGAAATTAGGGATTGCCCACAAAGTCGAGGATTTTGGTAAGGTCTTTCCTATGTCTGACCAGGCTTCAAGTATTCTTGATGTTTTTTTATATGAATTAAACCAGCTGGGAGTTAAAACTGTTTGTGATGCTAATGTAAAAGATATCAGGAAAAACGGTAAATTCATAATAGAGTTGGAAGACGGGAAAGTATACAAAGGGGATAGGGTCATCGTTACTACGGGTGGCAAAGCTATGCCTTCCAGCGGTTCTGATGGCAGTGGTTATGATTTAGCGGCCAAGTTGGGACATACGATTATAGATATTTTTCCGGCTTTAGTGCAATTAAAATTGGAAGGGCCTTTTTTTAAACGCCTTGACGGAGTTAAATTTGTAGGGACTGCTGAAATCATACATAACAATAAATCTGTAGCTAAAGACCGGGGAGATATTCTTTTTACCAATTATGGAGTATCAGGGCCACCCATTTTACAAATAAGCAGAAAAGCAGGAGAACTATTAAATGCAGGCCAGGAAGCCCATTTGAAAATAACTATCATGGATATGGTGCCGAAAGAAGAGTTAAGAACGTTTTTAAAAAAACGCTGGCAAATAAGCTCCTCAAAGCCGCTTGATTTCAGCCTGGTGGGCTTTATAAATAAAAGGTTGATCCCGGTAGTGCTCATGGAAGCGGGTATTGATAATGCAGGGCGATCGGTGGCCAGTTTATCCGCTAAAGAGCAGGAAAGGATAATAGATATTTTGACTGATTGGCGCTTTAGAATCAGGGGAACCAGGAGTTGGTCCAGTGCCCAGGTAACCGCAGGCGGTGTAGACACCAGGGAAATAAATCAAGATACCATGGAATCCAAATTGGTTAAAGGACTATTTTTCGCAGGTGAGATAATAGATATAGATGGACAGTGTGGTGGTTTTAATTTGCAGTGGGCCTGGTCATCCGGATTTATAGCAGGACAAAATGCGACCCTATGATTTTCCCGTAAGTAGGAGGTTAAACATGATTAGGCTTACTGATTTAAAAATAGGAATAGATAAAGCTGCCGATGCTGAAACCGAAAGACAGGCTTTACGAAATATAATCTTATCTCAACTCAAAATTAGTGATAAGGAACTGATTGATTATAAAATATTTAAGAAATCCATTGATGCCAGGAAAAAAGATAAGATACTTTTCGTATATACGGTAGATGTTGAGATTGACAATGAAGCGCGAATACTGAGAAAACATAGTTCCAAAGGAATAAGCCCGACTCCCGATTTATCTTATAAAGGGGTGCCATTGGGCACTGAGGATATGACTGAACGACCGGTGGTAATTGGTATGGGACCGGCAGGTCTTTTTGCCGGGTTGCTGCTGGCTAAGAATGGCTATAACCCCATCATCCTGGAAAGGGGCGAGGATGTGGAAACTAGAACTAAAAAGGTGAATAAATTCTGGCACCGGGGCTTGCTGGATACTGAAAGTAATGTACAGTTTGGGGAAGGTGGAGCAGGCACATTTTCCGATGGCAAACTTACTACCTTAATAAATGACCAGAGGTGCCGCACCGTATTAGAGGAGTTTATTAAAGCCGGTGCGCCGCCGGAAATATTGTATAAAAGTAAACCTCATGTAGGAACTGATATACTCAAGAATGTCGTTAAAAACATAAGGCAAGAAATTATTGCCTACGGCGGTGAAGTAAGATTTAAAGCCAAAGTAACGGATTTTATTATACAGGACGGAAATATAAAGGGCGTAATCGTCAATGATAATGAGGAACTGCCCTGCCGGGTGGTTTTGCTGGCTATAGGCCATAGTGCCCGGGATACTTATGAGGTACTCTTGCGCCGGGGCATAACTATAAACCAAAAACCTTTTTCTATAGGGGTTAGAATAGAGCACCCGCAGGAATTTATTGATAAGGCCCAATATGGTGATGCGGCTGGACATCCTGGGCTGGGAGCCGCTGATTATAAGCTGGTCTATCATTCCCAAACTGGCAGGTCAGCTTATACATTTTGTATGTGCCCGGGTGGCTACGTGGTAGCTGCGGCTTCAGAAGAGCAGGGTGTTGTTACCAATGGCATGAGTCAGTCGCAAAGAGATGGGAATAATGCTAATGCCGCTATACTGGTAGGGGTCAAACCGGCCGATTATAATAGCCCCCATCCCTTAGCAGGCATTGAATTTCAAAGGAAGTGGGAAAGGCTGGCTTATCAAATAGCCGGAGAAAACTACCAGGCTCCGGTGCAATTGACCGGGGACTTCCTGGCTGATCAGCCCAGTACCGGGTGGGGCAGGGTGCAGCCTACCTACAAACCGGGAGTGGTATTCGCTCCGCTTAAAAATTGTTTACCTCATTATGTTATAGAAACGCTAAAAGAAGCGATAGGGTATTTTGATACTAGAATCAAAGGCTTTGCTATGCCTGATAGCATTTTGACCGGTGTTGAAACCAGAAGTTCTGCACCAGTAAGAATAAATAGAGATGAGAACGCTCAAGCAAACATCCGGGGTTTATACCCTATGGGAGAAGGAGCAGGCTATGCCGGGGGTATAATGTCATCGGCAGTTGATGGAATTAAAACGGCAGAACAAATCATGCTACAGTATGCACCTCTGCAATGAAGGGCCAGTAAAGAAACCCCCGCATCTCATCTCACCTCACGTCTTACCCCTCACCCTCAACAACCAATCAAGTTGTAATACAGTGTATTCCCAAGAAAATTAGTAATTGGTGTTATTTTCATTCCAATAAAGGAGAATGCAATAATTTGGAGAAATAGAAATATTAAGTCAAGATAAGTGTGGGGGGGTTAATTATGGCAGTTGAAAAATGGGAAGATTGCACAGAGGAAGATATATTACAGGCTAATATCGAAAAGTATGATAATGATCATATTGTTGACTTCTATAAAGGCTTGGAGGAGCCCCGGTATGCCTATATTGAATACGAAGTAGTCTTTAAAGCAGTTACTGAAATGCTTGAAAAGAAGATTGGCCGTAGTTTACAAGCGGTTGACCTTTGCGGTGGAGCAGGTAGAGCAGCTTTTGTATTGAGAGCATGTTCGCCGGATTGTCGGGTTGCCCTGGTGGATTTGTCGGAAAAAATGCTGGCAATTGCCCGGGACAGGATGAGCAAGCAAAATATAGAAGGGATTGACCTGATTCAGGCAGATGCTTTTTCTTTTCTTGACTCTGCAGATAAGTATGATTTGATTGTGCTTTCTTCGGCTATTCACCATTTCAAAGAACCACTTAATCTATTACAAAGTGCTGCTGCTCGGTTGTCCGAAAACGGCATAATTATTACCATTGCCGACCCAACCACTATGATTAAGAGTAAGCGCTATGAGATTTTTCGCTTTCTGATAGCAAGCGGCTATCATAAAAAAGAAATAATCAAGCAGATGTTTTCTCGTAGTAATAAAGATAGCAGTTTAGATTTTGATATGGCTGAATACCAGACTTATATGGGTATGGATGACCAGGAATTAGTCCGCAATGTCAGGGACATTGGTTTGTCGCCTCTAGTTCATTTCCGTTATCCGGCTGGAGGAGAGCTTGGCAAAATAAGAATTATGTCTTACTTCGGTTTATACTGGGCTTTTGGCCTGATCCTGGGGAAAAGCGGAAATTATGTTCCAGAGGAGATAGATAGACTTAAGCAGGAAATAAAAGAGGAAATGCCGTATAAATTCAAATATATGGAGTAGACAGGAGATTATTATATATTTGACAAAAGACCTGCTATGGGTTAAATTTACTGTATCTACAATAAAATAGCATGCAATTTGAAGAGAGAAGATGAGTAGAGAAGAGGAGAAAGAGACGAGATGAGCCGGTCTGAGTATGTAATGACCAGCACATTATGTCGTGCTGGTTTTTATTTTCCCATGTTTTCCAATAATACTGCAACTAGAGCCACTACAAACGGTGGCCTTATTTGCCTGCCATTTTTTAGCCCAAATCATTTTTCCTCAATTTATGTACCCTATCAGCTGCAAACCACATTTCTTTCGGTTTTAAAAGGCCATTTTACTGTACTATTGCTTCCCTGTATTAATTTAATTACCAGGCGCATTATTCCACTCGACCATCTGGGTTATGTGATGAATCATGATGGCGGGTTAGAACGATGGTGCTAAAAATTTGTATTGCGGACAGCTGTCTTTTTACCCTGTGAAACTAGTTTCATAACCTGATGAGAACAGACGAGATTAGGTGAGGAGAGGAGAGATTTTATGTTTGACCGTTATTTAAAGAATGTAGTGGGAGGAGAATATCTCAACAATGAGGAGGCCTATTTAACTGCTCGCATGCTTCTACATGACAGCATTCCTGAGGTTAAGGCGGCAGCTCTTTTAAGTGCTTTGCGTACGCGTAAAGAAAGTAGTGCAGAATTAAGCGGTTTTGTTCAGGCCCTGTTTGAAGAAGCAATTACTATGGATAGTGATTTGGAACTAATAGACACCTGTGGTACCGGGGGAGATGGCCTGGGGACTTTTAATATATCCACTGCTGCTGCTTTGGTGGTAGCCAGCTGCGGGGTTCCGGTAGCCAAACACGGCAATCGGGCTGTTACTGGCAAGGTGGGGAGTGCTGATTTATTAGAAGCCCTGGGGGTAAATATTCAACTAAGTCCTGACGAAGCCCGGCGGATGTTAGATAAAGTTGGCATTACCTTTTTATTTGCCCCTAATTATCATCCTATTTTAAAACAACTGGGACCACTGCGGCGGGGAATGGGGGTAGCTACCATCTTTAATTTTCTGGGTCCATTGCTTAATCCCTATCCCCTGGCTTATCAGGTTATGGGTATAGCAGATACCAGTTTACAGGAGGCCATAGGGCAGACTTTACTGCAACTGGGTCGGAAACGGGCTCTGGTAGTAT
>DUMX01000065.1 GCA_012839665.1 Gelria sp. | reverse complement strand
GTTCCTTGTTCCTGCAAAGGTCGGTTGGAGAAATTAACCAAGCAAAAATAACAACCAGGGCCAACCGCCTGTTTGGCAGTTGACCCTGCGTTCAATTGCTACCACATTTCTATCTGCAAACCTTCTACATGTTTAAAGTGTTCATCACGGGTAACAACAATTAAGTTATTGCTGCTGGCCAATGCGGCAATCCAAATATCATTTTCAGGAATCGGCCTTCCTTTTTCGCTTAAACGACTTTTAATTAGCCCATATTCTTGTGCAATTCTAGCATTACATACCAGAATATTATTACCTTTAACTAGTTTATCAATACGCTTAATATTTTCATCACGTCTGGACGAACGATAAGCGCCATAATATAACTCACCAATTGCAATACTGGGAAGAAAGACTTCCTCTATCGAAACAAGGCGCTCCTTTACTGATTCATCGGAGGCTAATAATGCAATAATTATATTGGTATCAAGAAGGTACCTACCAGTCGGAGATGTCAATTTTCTCACAATCCCTCTCAATAATTTCTTTTATTTCACATGCTTGGTTTTCTGTTAGCGTACCGGCAAACTTTAATAATTCTTTACCAGTAACTCCGGTAGTTGGTGGGCTAACCAGTGAACGTACAAATTCAAGAACCTTTTTCTGCTTATCAAAGGGAAGATGCTCCAGTTCTTTTGATATTTTTTCTTGAATTAAACTGTTTGCCATGTTTTCACCACCTTATCTTAAATTCCAAGTTCACACCATACATCCTCTGCCTTTATTCCTTTACCAGCCTCAATCGCTGCTCTTGCCTCGGCAATCTTCTGGAGAGATTTCTTCTGCTGGCCAAGCTAAAGGTTGGAGAATAATCCATAACGCAAAGACTTGATCATCGCTTAGCTCGCCAAACTATAATTGGACCTGATAATGATGTCCTCAAAACCAAAGAGACAATCAGTGCAGAGATTATAAGAATGATGAAGATTCTTCTGCCGCTTTACAATACGATGGTATGGAGGCCTCGAGTTTTAACTGCGATGAAGACCGCCAAGGCCGTTATTGATTTACCATTCATTATTTTTTTGATAATTTCATATGCTTCACTTTCACTGATTTGTTTGGTTTCACCGTTTCCGGGCAGTCATCCACACCCTTTTCAAATTAAATTAAATGCCTTGGCAAAAGCATCAAGGTCATCAATGATAAATAAATCACTACTCCATCTACCCGGCCATACAGCATATAATGTTGTGGTTTTATTCATAGCCCTTTGATAGGCCTCCAAAACCTTTGGCCTATCCGACTTATTTTTGTGATAAACTTGTGAAACATCACCATTTTTATCCACCTCAAAATAACAAACTGTGCTCATCTCATACGGAAAGTTATCAGTTGCTTTAGCGCTTCTCATCGATAATCACTCCCTTGTAGCCATACTATCACAAAATCCAAAAAGCTAATAGAATCAGAGTACAATTGTATTCTTCTTTCATAAAACTATATATGTTTTGAGCTGACTCAGAGCTATAAATAACGGCGCCCCAATTGTCGTTCAGCATTTTCTATCACTGTTTTAAGGTTTTTTGTAACAGGCTTTGTTCCGGTGGCATCAGAGGCAGCAATCTCTTTGTCTTAAGCTGCTTAATCTCCTCTTTCCTATTTATTAAAAGGATTTTTCCGTTTTCGTCTGGTGGTAAAGGGTGTGTTTTAAAAGGAGTTTTTTCAAATCCCCATTCATTAAAAATGTTCATGTTATATCCCTTTATAATTATTTTTGGTTTAATGTTTTTCCATTATACTCCATTTTTGATTTCTTGTCATATTGAATCACCAAAAAAGAATATTTTATCTTTTACCTGTTTATTGCTTGTTTCTCCTTGCAACTCGCCTCTACTTACTTTCATCACCCCACTAACCGTCTACTAGCGAGTATTCTTGGGGTACGACCTTTATCCGAACCGGAACTCACTAATACCTATGACTCAAATACCGAACCAAACCCCGAAAACACAAAAAAAGACCCCTAAGGGTCTCTTAATCGAGTAAAACTCGCTGTTATTCTGGTGGAGGCGGGGGGAGTCGAACCCCCGTCCGAAAGAAAGACCAGCCCAGTCTCTCCGAGCGCAGTTCGTGTTTTAGGTTTCGCTCGTCCGACGCCCACGAACAGGCTTCTTAGAGCTATCCCCGATTGGTTTCCCCTTAAAGCCCCTCGAGAAAGAAGGCTTCAGGGTACCCTAACTAAGTGACGCCCTGCACCAGGCCGTTAGGAAACCTGACCGGACGAGCTGCCTAAGCAGCTAATGCAAAATTATCTTCTGCAGTTAGTTTAAAGTTTTCGCCTTTTTATCGAGCTGGCGACAACTCGGCTCGCTACTCGACCCATCTTATCCCCCGTCGAAACCAGTACGCCCCCAAATGTGATTTCAATGAAATAAGTGGATTTAAAAATAATACTCATGTTACTTTCCTGTGCAACAGCAATATTAATACCATAGTCTACTTTTGTCAAGCAAGCGTCATCTTCATTACCTACTGCCGGCTGCGGTCTTTTAATGCGCGTTCAATAGCACGTTTGGCATCACGGGCGGCGATATCCTCGCGCTTATCGTGGAGTTTTTTACCTACAGCCACAGCTAACTCCATTTTAGCCAGACCGTTTTTAAAGTAAATCTGCAGCGGTATCAGGGTGTATCCTTTTTCCCTATGCATCCCCAACAGGTGTTTTATTTCCCGGCGGTTAAGCAATAGCTTTTTAGGCCGTAAGGGATCATGGTTGAAGCGGTTACCTTTATCATAAGGGCTAATATGAAAATTATTCACCCAGACTTCTCCATCTCTTACCGTAGCATAGGCATCCTGCAGGTTACCCTTGCCCATACGCAGGGATTTGACCTCAGTTCCTGCCAGCACCAGGCCAGCCTCGTAAGTTTCCTTTATGTGGTAGTTATATCGAGCCTTACGGTTACTCACCACCGGCTTTATGCTTTTTTGCTTGCTCATTTTAACACCCCGGACAAAATAACCCTCGCCTCGGTATACCATACACTTCCAAGACCAGGGTTTTTCCATTAATATTTACATCTAAATTATACCTTAACTACGGCTAACAATCAAGTATATCAAATACCGCCAGGACCCTCCCCATGATATATTATACTAACTCGAAGTCGATTTTGGCATCGTCAACATCTACTCGTACTAATTGCACCCGCACTTCATCGCCAATGGCAAATTTTCTCCCGCTATGCCGCCCCACCAGGGTGTAGTTGCGGTCGTTAAAATCGTAGTAATCATCAGTAATACTGGAGATGTGTACCAGCCCTTCTACGGTATTATCAAGTTCAATGAAGAACCCAAACGCCAGAATAGATGAAATCCGGGCATCAAATGTTTCTCCCACAAACTGTTTCATATATTGAGCTTTCTTAATATCGAGCAATTCCCTTTCCGCTTCTTCCGCCTTTATCTCCTGTAAAGTAGATTGCTCTCCGTATCTGGCCATTTCCCTTTTCAGAGCAGTACGCTTTTTAGCATTCATGTTGCCTTCCAGCAAACTGCTTAGAGCCCGGTGTACTACTAAATCCGGATAGCGGCGAATAGGACTGGTAAAATGGCAATAATATTGAGAAGCCAGGCCAAAATGCCCCAGCGCTTCGGGTGCATAGCAGGCGTGTTTCATGGAACGAAGCAAGAGTATAGAAATCATCTGCTCCTCCGGCCTGCCTTTGATATTCTCTAGAATTTTCTGATAGGTGAGAGGCTCAATCTTTTTGTCTTTTATCTTATGCCCAAATCCCCCTAAAACCCGGTTAAGCTCGGTTACTGACTCCTCATCCGGTTTCTCGTGCACCCGGTAAAGGATAGGCACCTGCTGCTGGTACATGTGCTCAGCTACTACCTCATTAGCCTTTATCATAAAATCCTCAATCAACATTTCCCCCGGCCCCTGCTCTAAACGTTTTATTTCCACCGGGAAACTATTTTCATCCACAATTACCTGCGGCTCAGGGAAATCAAAATCCAAACTACCCCGGCTCATCCTTCTGGCTCTAAGAATATCGGATAACTCTTTCATGAGAAAAAAATCTTCCCACAATTCCTTATATTTAGCTTTCTCCTCGGGGTCGTCATCCGCCAGAATACGGTTGACCGAAGTATAAGTCATACGTTCTCTGATTTTTATAACTGACTTACAAATATCGTATTTTTGTACCTGACCGTTCCGGTCTATATCCATAATACAGCTTATAGCCAGTCGTTCCTGATCAGCATTAAGACTGCATATGTTATTGGAAAGCTCCGGCGGCAGCATAGGCAGGACCTTATCTATCAGGTAAACACTGGTCCCACGTGCGAAAGCTTCTTTGTCCAGATGACTATTTTCCTTAACATAATGCGAAACATCAGCAATATGCACTCCCAGCCGGTAACCCTCCGGAATTCTGCTGATAGAAACGGCATCATCCAGGTCTTTAGCATCTTCACCATCAATAGTAACCATGCGCAAATTTCGCAGGTCCCGGCGCCGGGCAAGTTCTTCCCCGGTAAGAGGACGAGCTACTTCCCGGGCTTCCTCCAGTACGTTTTCGGGAAATTCGGCCCTCAGGCCATGTTTTTTAATAACTACCTGTAAATCCACGCCCGGGTCGCCTTTATGGCCCAGCACTTCTGTAATTCTACCTTCCAAAACCCGATCTTTATCGGGCCAGGTAGTTATAGTTACCAATACTTTATCCCCGTTTTTAACTTTCATCTTCCGTAGTGAACGGACATAAACCGGGTAAAAATGGCGATTATCATCCGGTATTACCTGACCCTGTTTTTTTCTCCGTTTAAAAGTACCTACTAGCTGCTGGTTGGCCCGTTTAATTACCCGAATTACCTCACCTTCCGGACGCTGCCCCCCGTTTCGGGTGGCACTTAGCCTTACCATAACCTTATCACTGTGCATAGCCCCGTTTAGTCCACCGCTATACACAAATATCTCCGGTTGTTTAACATTATCAGGGGTTAAAATACCGTAACCACGCTGGTTTAACCTTATCGTTCCTTTTATTAAATTCATCATCTCGGGCAGACCGTACTTTTTTTTACGGGTCTTAACTATTTCGCCCTCTTTTTCCAGCTGTCCCAATACTTTAGTAAACTTATTTTCTTCTTCCTCGCTAATGCCTAAAACAGTTACCAGTTCAGCATAACTTAGCGGTCGGTAGCTTTCCTGGCGCATATGCTCCAGAATACCATCACTATTTATCATGAGTCCTCCTTAATTCAACCACTGCTGCCAACAGTCTATTTGCATTATTATTCCCCTTTACTACTTACTTTTTACCTCTGTAACCCGATATCGGCAACAATTGTTTTGATAGCATCAATAATTCAACTATAAGCGCTGATAAAACCTGTAATAGCCCGGGCTATCTTCTCCTTTTCACTACCCATAGTAGCTACATGACCCGAGTCAGGTAGCTCTATCAGCTCTGTATGTTTAATTTTCTCCTGTAAATAATAAACACTGCGTGGGTGTACGGATTCGTCCTGCAGAGACTGAATCAGCAATACCGGCAGATTTATATTATCTGTTTCCTCCATCACCTGATTACGCAAATTCATAAGACTCTGAAATGCCTGTGCCGGCATTACATTATAAGCGAATCTGCCCTCTTGCGCCAATCGGCGCTGACGCGGCCCGCCCTTTTTGGGAAAATAAGGCCGAATCCGCCCTATTAAGGGACTAACTGCTATCAGCAACGGAAAATGATTAAAAACCGGGGCATTTATTGATATCGTACCCTGCAATCCCTTTACCCGGGAGCCTGCATGCAAGGCCAGAAGTCCACCCATGGACAGCCCGCCAACAAAAACCCGGCTATAATTCTCTATTAAAAATTCTGACTCTTTCCTTACCGTATTATACCATTCTTCCCAATTACTCTGGTTGAGAAGATGGGGACTGGAGCCATGCCCGGGTAATAGCGGTGCACTTATCGTACAACCGCACAAATCATAAATTAATTGGGCTGTGGGATATAATTCTGATGGAGAAGCAGTAAAACCGTGAATAAATAACAAAGCTATCTCCTGATTACCCCTCAAAAAGAAAGGCTCTGCCTGTGGATATATATTCATCATCCGCATCCTTTAAAAATCATCAAAAATTTCAGTGTTTTTCATATTTTTTTCAGCGTCCTTCAGTGTCTAATCCCCGTCTATTTCCGTATTAAACTGCCAACAACGGTGCCGCGATGGCCAATGACACAATAAGCAGAAATTTTATCAAAATACTAAGATCAGGTTCATAGTTTTCCGCCCTGACTACAACCAACAAAATACCGGCTCCACTGCTCCCTATAAGCAAGGCCGCCAAAACCTGTTTGCCTAATAAAAATCCGGTTAAAAGCGGAATAGCTACTGCAGCTAAAAGCACCAGCAGGGATTCTCGGCAAACATAATACTCCTGATTCTTTATACCCCCGCTTTCCTGCTGTAAAGCCTCCCCTTCTAACTTAGCATTATCGTTATTATCATCATTGTCACCATAATCGCCATTACCATTATCCCCCTGCTCAACCCGGGAGCCGTTATTAATCCAGGAAGTAAACAGATAAGGCAATACACTGCCAATGACCAGACCTGCTAACACCAACCCGTTATTAAGGCCTATTTTTTGAATCTGAGCTACTTGGGTAAAGACCAAAAAGAGAATAACAGCGGCAAAAACCAGCGCAGTAATGGAAAAATAGTTGATTATTTCTTCATAACATTCGTCCCCTCCACCGGAGCTGTCGTTACCAACAGCCAAACCAGCAGCTAATAATTTAATTTGGGCAAAGCTCTGGATAAATACGGCCATACCCGTAAATAGGAGAACAGCTAAACCAATTATAGAGACACCGTAAAACCCGACACCATAATAAGATAGCAACAAAGCCAGAAATAAAACCGGAATATATATTGCCACGAAATCTCGATTCCGGTGAAGATTGCCGTTCTGCTTGAAAATCGAAGGGATGTCCCAACTAAGCGGTAAGAAAAGCAGCAGGGCCAAAGCTAAACCTGCCCCCAGAGCCAGAATGACTTTAAACTGCTCCCCGGGAAGTAAATACATGACTGCTATCAAGGAAAATACAATAAGAAACAAGGTGTAAAAGCTAATAGCTTTCCCCATTATTTTCCCCAGATCCTGCTGGCGATAGACAATTATCAATATTAAAACTAGTATACACGCTATCAGGCCAGCACTAAAAATAACCAGCGGTAAGAGTACTCCTGCCCAACCAAAGCGAGTCATAACCAGAATCCCAATGGTCATTACCCCCGCCAGAGCAACAGTACAGGACTCAAACAGGTCCATTGCTATGGAACCTGATGAGAGCAGGTAAGAATTTTCAGTACCAGTGCTGGTGGAGCGAAAAATATTACTACCCGTGGAATAAAGCAAGGCTACCATACTTATCCCTAATAGAAAAAAGTTTATGGTCCCAACATGGCCTGTAATCAAAAAAAGCAATCCACACCCCAGCAATGCCAGGGCCATTACTAAAATTGCAGAAACAAAAGACCCGCAAAGCATGGCTGCCAGCGCTGGGTTTGTTGAATTACCAGCAGCAGCGGCTCTGATACCGGCTTCCGTTATGATATCCATAACCCGATTAAGTAATAATATAGATACTAAAACCCCACATATAAAAGATATAGCCGCAGGCAAGTCAAAAATACAAATAATAACAAAAAAAGCTACCAAGGCAAGCCCGGCAGCAATTATGTAATGTTTGTTTGTAAAAGCCTCTGTTATATTTTTTATATGCGATAAATGTTCCTGCATAGCAACTGTTCCCGGAGGAAGTCGCTTAATACCAACGGCTACAAACAACGCCAGCAGTAAACCTACTACCCCCAGTACCAGAGTAGATACTACCAAATTTGGCATGGCATAAAACCCATCCCCTCAATCTCAAAAGGCCATTTATTGCATAATCGCCAAAATAAGAGTTACTATCATGAATATTGCACACAGGTATGCGGTGATTTTACTAAGTAAATCATCTAATCCCTTTTTCTTCCCGAAAATGGCCTCGCCACCTCCGGCAATGCTTCCGGAAAGGCCCGCACTTTTACCTGA
This sequence comes from Gelria sp., assembly GCA_012839665.1. Taxonomy (GTDB): domain Bacteria; phylum Bacillota; class Syntrophomonadia; order Syntrophomonadales; family Syntrophomonadaceae; genus UBA4844. The sequence continues at coordinate 7,214 of DUMX01000065.1, read as the reverse complement.
CTGCAGCAAAATAGTAGTTATCAATGCCAGGGCACATAATACTTGAAATATTAATATAATAGTTTTAAGCAAAACCTACACCTCCCGCCCAGAATATCTATTAACCACTTATTTACGAGCAAAATCACAATCTATATTTTATCACAATAGCGGAGAAAACAAAATACTTGCTTTATTTCTTAAGATTGTAAAAAGTCTTTATTCCCCGGTAAATAGCAAAGGTATCAAGCTCCTCCTCTATCCGCATTAACTGATTATATTTAGCCACCCGGTCGGTCCTTGCCGGAGCACCACTTTTTATTTGTCCGCTACCCGTAGCTACTGCGATATCGGCAATAGTTGCATCCTCAGTTTCCCCGGAACGATGCGATATAACGCAAGTATAACCTGCCCGCCTGGCCATTTCAATAGTTTCCAGGGTCTCAGTCAGGGTACCAATCTGGTTAACCTTAATTAGAATACTGTTACATACCCCCAACTCAATCCCCCGAGCCAACCTTTCCGTATTAGTTACAAAAAGGTCATCCCCTACTAACTGGACTTCCTTACCTAAACGCTCCGTTAACAACTTCCAACCTTCCCAATCATCTTCAGCCAAACCATCCTCTATAGATATTATCGGATAGCGCTCTACCAGGGAAGCATAGAAATCCACGGTTTCCTGCGATGATAGTACCTGATTTGTACTTTCAAAATGGTATTTGCCGTCCTGGTATAGTTCCGTAGCCGCCACGTCCAGTCCCAGGAAAATGTCTTTCCCCGCCTCGTAACCCGCTTCAGCTATAGCCTCCAGGATTACCTCAATAGCCGCTTCATTGGAAGGCAGGTCAGGAGCAAATCCACCCTCATCACCTACAGCCGTAGCCAGACCCTTATCCTGCAAAACCTTTTTCAGGGTGTGATAAATTTCTACCGCCATACGCAGCCCTTCCCTGAAAGAAACGGCACCCGTAGGTATTATCATAAACTCCTGAATATCAACGTTATTATCCGCATGTTTACCACCATTGAGAATGTTCATCATGGGAACCGGAATTTCCCGGGCATTAACACCCCCGATATACTGGTAAAGAGGTATTTCCATGTAATTAGCAGCAGCCCGGGCTACAGCCAGGGATACTCCCAATATAGCATTAGCTCCGAGTCTACCTTTATTAGGGGTGCCATCCATTTCTATCATCAAATTGTCAATATCTACTTGATAAGTTACATCCAGGCCAATAACTTCAGGTGCTATAATCGAATTGACATTCTCTACCGCCTGTAATACCCCTTTGCCATTATAACGATTTTGGTCCCCATCCCTTAACTCTACTGCTTCATGAGCTCCGGTAGAAGCCCCGGAAGGGACAATAGCCCGTCCCATAGTTCCATCTTCTAATATTACTTCCACTTCCACGGTAGGGTTGCCCCGTGAATCTATAACCTCCCGGCCAAAAACATTAACAATAATACTCATTTCCAATCATCCCTTCGATAATTCTTAATTTTGATTCCACTGCAAAACCCCGTGCAGGTTGTATAAATATAACGAACGACGTCAGCGAAGCATGGCAGCAACACCCGGCGAAGGCGAGCAGGCGAAAGGGGGCGAGCAACAGGACGTTGCGAGCGCGCGTCCGACCATGGATGGGAGGTCCGCGCGGTACCCCCTTGAGCTGTGAGCCAAGCCGCAGGTGTTGCCCATGCGGAGATCGGAGTGAGTATATTTATACAACCGATATTTGCAATAGAGCCAATTCTTAATTTTTAATTCTGAATTAATAATGTAGTTTTTCCCCGGTCATTTCTGCCGGTATGGAGATACCCAGAATATCCAAGATAGTTGGAGCTATGTCCCGCAGGGCACCATCACTGCGCAGGCGCCGATTAATAAACTTATTTCCTACCAATATAAAAGGAACCTCATCAGTAGTATGAGCAGTATGCGGACATCCCTCCGATGAACACATCATCTCACAATTACCATGGTCAGCCGTAATAAGTACACAACCGCCCTTATCCAGTACTGCCTCCACCACCTGCCCCAAACACTGGTCAACCACCTTGACCGCTTCCACTGCCGCCTCCAGTATTCCGGTATGCCCGACCATATCCGGATTGGCATAGTTCATTATTATTACATCATAATAATCCCGTTTAATCTGCTCCAATACTTCAGCAGTTACTTCCCAGGCGCTCATTTCCGGTTTCAAATTATAAGTAGGTACATCTGGAGAAGGCATTAGAATACGGTCCTCACCCGAGTTAGGTTCCTCTACCCCACCATTAAAAAAGAAAGTCACATGCGCGTATTTTTCAGTTTCTGCTATTCTTAACTGGCGCAACCCATTATCAGCCAGCACTTCACCTAGAGTATTATTCAGATTCTGAGGCATAAAAGCTACCGGAACATCGATAGTTGCATCATATTGAGTCATGCAGACATAATAAACCTGGGGCCGCACCCGACGCTCAAATTTATCCAAAGCCGGGTCTACAAAAGCCCGGGTAATTTCCCGAGCCCGGTCAGCACGAAAATTAAAAAATATAACTCCATCACCGTCCTGGATTAGTCCCAGGGGCTTACCTTTAGTATCAATTATTACTACCGGTTCTACAAATTCATCAGTCACCCGCGCCTCATAGCTGTTTACTATAGCAGCATAAGCATTAGGGGCCTTAACCCCCTCGCCCAGTACCAGTGCATTATAGGCTTTTTCTATCCGATCCCAGTGATTATCCCGGTCCATAGCATAATAGCGTCCAGCTACCGAGGCAATTTTTCCAGTGTCCAATTCCTGCATCTTCTTTTCCAGAGCAACAACAAAATCCCCGGCACTTTTAGGATTAACATCCCGCCCATCCAGAAAGGCATGGACATAAACCTCCTGAACACCCCGCTGCTGACACAGCTTGAGCAAAGCATACAGATGTTCCAAATGACTATGTACCCCTCCATCAGAGAGTAAACCCATTAAGTGCAGAGCCCCCTGATTTTCAAGCGCATAATCTATGGCAGCATTAAACTCAGGGTTAACAAAAAAGCTGCCATCCTCTACCGCACTCGTTATACGGGTAATCTCCTGAAATACTATGCGTCCTGCACCTATATTTAAATGCCCTACCTCCGAATTTCCCATCAACCCCCGGGGTAAGCCTACATCTAACCCGGAGCATTTCAAGCTGGTAAAGGGATATTGGTCTGCTAAACGATTGAAATTCTCCGGATTAGCCAGACTTATAGCATTGTCATCACAATCGTCGCGCAGTCCCCAGCCATCCAAAATCATCAGAACTATTGGTTTAATTGCCATTTTCATTAAACCTCACAATATTGGCAAATGAACTTGCCTGCAGACTGGCTCCACCAACCAGAGCGCCGTCTACATCAACTTCACCCATAAATTCAGCAATATTCTCTTCATTAACACTTCCACCATAGAGAATACGGACAGAATCAGCCAACTCCCGGTCATATATTTTAGCCAGGTAACTGCGGATAAATCCTATCATTTCCTGGGCATCATCATTGCTGGCATTAACCCCGGTACCAATGGCCCAGACTGGCTCATAAGCTATTACCAGTCCCCGGGAAGCAAAAGTAATGTTTTTCAAATCCCGGGTCAACTGCTCTTTGACCACTTCCCGAGCCCTATTGTTTTCCCGTTCCTGCAGGGTTTCACCTACACAAAGAATGGGAATAAGACCTGCATCCAGAGCTGCCCTTACCTTACGGTTAATAATATCATCGTTTTCACCCAATATCTGCCGCCGCTCCGAATGTCCCAAAATTACATGAGTACAACCAGCTTCAACCAACATCGCCGGTGATATTTCTCCGGTATAAGGCCCCTTCATCTCCCAGAATAGATTTTGAGCACCTACCTTAATTTCCACATTAGAAAAAATCCGGCTCATTACCGTAAGACTGGTAAAAGGCGGGCAAATAACCACCTCCACCCCAGAATACTCTTCCAACAGCGGTAATAGTTCCTGCCCGTATTGTTCAGCATCTTTTAAACTCTTATTCATTTTCCAATTAGCAACTATAAGAGGTGTTCTCAACCACATCCCCCTTTCTTAAGTTTAATCTCCACAGGCTACTACCCCCGGCAGCTTTATCCCCTCCAGGAATTCCAGGGTAGCACCCCCGCCTGTTGATATATGCGTAATTTTATCTTCCAACCTCAGGTCATGGGCTATTACTGCCGTATCACCTCCGGCAATTACGCTTACCGCAGATGCGTTAGCCATAGCCTGGGTTATTTCTTTACTCCCCCGGGCAAATTGTTCGTATTCGTATACCCCCATGGGGCCATTCCAGATAATAGTTTTAGCCTGGTTAATTTCTTCCCGGTAAATCTCTATAGTACGAGGACCGATATCAAGAATCATCATCTCCTCAGGTACCTCATCAACCCCTACTACCACAGTATCAGCAGCGGCTGATATCTCCCCGGCAATTACTACATCAACCGGTAATAATAGGCGCACGTTTTTTTGTTTAGCTTTATCCAACAAACGACTGGCTTCATTTAGTAACTCCTCTTCAAATAAAGATTTGCCCACATTTTTGCCCTGCGCCTTAAGAAAGGTATTGGCCATACCTCCCCCAATTAATATAATGTCCATCTTCTCCAAAAGATTCCCGATCAGGCCCAGTTTATCAATAATTTTGGCTCCACCCATAATAGCCATGCGAGGCCTTTCCGGAGACTCCACTACACTTTTTATCATTTTAACTTCCGCTTCCATAAGAAAACCGGCATAAGCAGGAAGATAATCGGCTACCCCAACTGTAGAGGCATGAGCGCGATGGGCGCTGCCAAAAGCATCGTTTATATAGATATCCCCCAAAGCTGCCAGTTGCCTGGAGAAATCAGCATCGTTTTCTTCTTCACCGGCATGAAAACGTAGATTTTCCAGCAGTAATACTTCCCCCGGCTTCATATTATTAACTTTTTCCTCTACCTCGGGACCTACACAATCTTCAGCAAAATTTACCACCGTACCATTTAATAATTTTTTTAAATGGGGGGCTAATTCTTTCAGGCTATACTCGGGGTTCGGTTTACCCTTGGGCCGTCCCAAATGACTCATAAGTATGAGTTTCCCATTATGGGCGAGGACATGCTCTATAGTGGAAAGTGCTCCCCGCATTTTACCATCATCCAGAATATTACCCTGTTTATCTATAGGCACATTGAAATCAACCCGCATTAATACCCGTTTCCCATCCAGTTCCACATCCCTAAGATTCCTCAAACAACAACACCTCGCTTAAAAACATCTATTTTCTCATTATATACGCCACCATATCAATTACACGCAGCGAATAAGCCCATTCATTATCATACCAGGCTATTACCTTGGCCATACGGTCTCCCATCATTATAGTTAAGAGCCCATCAACAATGGCGGAATTATTATCACCCACGTAGTCACTGGAGACCAGCGGTTCTTCCGTATATTTTAATATACCCTTCAGACTAGTCTCGCTGGCAACTTTATAAGCATTATTTATCTCTGCTACCGTAGTCCCTTTCTCCAGTTCCACGGTTAAATCTACTAAAGAAACATTAGGAGTAGGTACCCGAGTAGCCATACCATCCAGTTTTCCCTCCATTTCCGGAATAACCAGCCCCAAAGCACTGGCTGCGCCGGTTGAAGTAGGGACAATGGATACAGCGGCAGCCCGTGCCCGTCTCAGGTCATTATGAGCCAGGTCCAGAATCCGTTGGTCATTAGTATAAGAATGAATAGTATTCATTAGTCCTTTTACTATACCGAAGTTATCCATTAAAACTTTAGTTACTGGTGCCAGACAATTAGTAGTACAGGAGGCATTGGAAATCACATCATATTCAGGCCGGTATTTGTCATGATTTACACCCATAACCATAGTCAGGTCAACCCCTTTGGCCGGTGCCGTTATAACTACCTTTTTAGCACCTGCAGCCAGGTGTTTGGCCGCCTTATCCCGGGTACGGAAAGCTCCGCTGGCCTCCACTACCACCTCTACACCCAGCTCTTGCCAGGGTAATTGTTCCGGTTCTTTATTGGAGAAATAGGGAATTCTGTGTCCGTCAAGCAACAAATAATCATCCTCACCCTTTACCTCACCAGGGTAGACCCCATGAATGGAATCATACTTAAAAAGGTGCGCATTAGCTTTGGCATTTCCCAGATCATTAACCGCCACCAGTTCCATCTCATCCCGCCCCAAAGCTATCCTGGCAACTAGCCGACCAATTCTTCCAAACCCATTGATAGCAACTTTAACCGCCATCAATTATCACCCTTTCTATTCATTTCATTATTTTTTATTATTTCTCGGGCCGCTCCTTCATCAGTGATAAGGGTACCATCCCGCCGGTTGCCAAATACAGCCTCAATTGCCTGCGCCTTATTACTACCACCGGCAACTGCAATAACAGTTTCAATGCCTTCTAAATCGCTCAGCTCCAACCCAATTCCGGGAACTTCATAGACTATTTTGCCCTTTTTGTCAAAATAATATCTAAGAGCTTCACCTACAGCCTTACTTCTTTTTAAAAAATCAATTTCTTTCGCAGTAAGCTGCCGGCGATTAGCCATTTCAATCGCCACCCCGATGCCATGCACCAATATGTCACAAGATTTAATACTGCCAATTACCTGCGCAATATGAAAATCCTTTTTCAATATTTCTACCGTACTTTCTTCTAAATTATCAGGAATATGCAACAGTCGATACTGCGCCCCTATAGCTGTTGCTATCTTAGCGGCAATAGTCCCGGCTTGCTGCTCCATATCTTCTCCCAATCCTCCCCGAGCAGGTACTACCAATACATCCGATAATTGAATACCGGGGCCGATAGCCTCAGCCATTTCCGCCAGGGTAGTACCACCGGTAACTGCCAAAGTACAGGAAGGGTAGAGCAGCTTTTTTAAATAACGGGCTGCCGCCCGCCCCAAATCCTTTTGGGTCAGTTGGTCAGTGTAAGAATCACCCGGTACCACAATCACTTCCGAGATACTAAACAAATGCTTAATCTTTTCAGCTAATGTTTGGGTTTGATACAAGAAGGGAATAATTTCATCGATTTCCTGCAACATAGTTTCACCAGCCGGCGTAAGGTATAACCCGGCCGGAGTAATATGAATTATTCCCCGCTAGGAGACAGTTGGCTAAAGACCTGGGTCTTTCCGAAAGGGCGGTTCGCAGTGAAATTAATATTTTAAAAGAGCGG